>JAJAZI010000206.1 GCA_026785785.1 Microbacteriaceae bacterium | reverse complement strand
TCACGCCGATGCGAGCGTGCTCGGTCGCTTCAGGATGGCCGAGACGAGCGCCTCGATTGGCTCCCGCGCCGTCGCCGGGTTGGCGAGCAGCGCGAACTCCACCTCGCCGAGGGCGGGAAGGTCGAACGCATTCGTCACGTCGACGAGGTCGGGCGGGATCATCGTCTGCGGGAACACGGCAATGCCGATGCCCGCCCGGGCGGCCGCGATCACGCCGTTGACCTCGCGCGTGTTGCAGGTGATGCGCCAGGTGCGGCCTGACTCCTCAAGGGCGTGGATGGCGGCGGCGCGGCTGATACTCGGCGCCTGATAGGCGATGAGCGGCACGTGAGCGCTCCGGTCGAGAGCGAGCGACTTGTGCGCGGCCCAGACGAGCCGCTCCCGGCGTACCACGCGCCCGTCGGATTCGCCCGGCTCCTGCTTCACGAAGACGAGATCGAGCTGCCCGGCCCCCAGCCGGCGCGATAGCACGCCACTCTGGTTCACGGTGAGCTCGAGGTTGATATGCGGGTAGAGCTGGCGGAAGTCGCGCAAAATCTGCGGCAGCTGGGTCAGCGCGATGTCATCGGCCGAACCGAACCGGAGCCGCCCGCGCATCGCCGACCCGGTGAAGTACGCCGTCGCCTCGTCGTGTGCGGCGAGGATGGTGCGGGCGAAACCCACCATCGCGTCGCCGTTGTCGGTGAGGCGCACGTCGCGGGTGTCGCGCGCCACCAGGATGCGCCCCGCCGCCTTCTCGAGCTTTCGGATGTGCTGGGACACGGTCGGCTGGCTCAGTGACAGAAGCTCGGCGGAGCAGGTGAAGCTCAGCGTCTCGGCCACCGAGATGAGGGTCTTGAGAAGCACGGGATCGAACACACGGCCGACCCTATCATTGAGAAAATCAATGGGACTTATAGGGTCGATTATTTCTTGTTATGGAGAGGCCGAGCTTACGGTGGATCAGTGGCCCCGACAACGAACACCATCGCCCCCGCCACCGAACCTATCCCGCTCGTGCTCGACCGTCCCCGCTGGCGGGACACGTTCGACTCCCTGCGCATCCGCAACTACCGGCTCTACGTTCTCTCGCAGGTCGTCGCGAACACCTCGGTGTGGATGCAGCGCATCGCGATCGACTGGCTCGTGCTCGAGCTCACCGGCAGCGTGGCGCTCGTCGGCCTCACAGTGGCGCTGCAGTTCGGCCCGATCCTGCTGTTCGGGGCCTTCGGCGGGGTGATCGCCGACAGGTACGCCAAGCGCTCGCTCTTGATCCAGACCCAGGCGGTCGTCGTCGTGCTCTGTGCGCTCCTCGCGGCGCTGACCATCGCGGGGGTGGTGCAGGTCTGGCATGTCTTCCTCACCGCCTTCCTGCTCGGAACCGCCGCCGCCGTCGACGGACCGGCCCGCTCGGCCTTCATCTCCGAGATGGTCGGGCACTCGCGGCTGCGCAACGCGATCAGCGTCAACGCGTCGATCTTCCATCTCGGCGGGATGCTCGGACCCGCCCTGAGCGGGATGCTCATCGTGCTTGTCGGGTCCGGCTGGTCGATCGCTGCCAATGCGGTCGCCGGCCTCGTGGTGCTCGTGGCCCTCGGCGCGATGCGGACGGACGAGCTGCGGTCCGCGCCCCGCCTCACCCGCAGCACCGGCCAGATCCGCGCCGCCCTGCGCTACGCGCTGTCCAAGCCCGCGATCTTCTGGAGCCTCGTCACGCTGTTCTTCGTGTCGACGTTCGGCATGTCACTGCCCGTGCTGCTCGCGGCGATGGCGAACGACGTCTACGAGACAGGGGCACGGGGCTACGGCCTGTACAGCTCTCTCGCGGCCGTCGGTGCATTCCTCGGCGCCCTGTTGTCGACCAGGCGGACGAGCCTGCGGCTGCGCTCCATCGTCGGAGGCGCAATCGTCTACGGGCTGATCACCGCGGCAGCGGGCTTCGCGCCCGTCGTCGGCGTCTTCCTCGTCGCGCTCGTCGGCATCGGACTGTCCCGGCTGCTCTTCGCGATGGCGGCGGAGTCGATGACCCAGTTGTCGTCGAACACCGGCATCCGCGGCCGTGTCATGTCGCTCTACATTATGGTTCTACTCGGCGGGCAGGCGCTCGGTGGCCCGCTCATGGGCTGGATCGCCGAGGAGTGGGGCGCGCGCTCCGCTCTCGCCGTCGCGGGCCTAGTGCCGGCGATCGCCGGCCTCGCGATCGCCTCGACCCTCGCCCGCACGGGCGAGCTCACCATCCGAGTCAACCTCCGTAGACCGCGGGCACCCGTGAGCATCGTGTCGCGCCGACGCGGCGCCGGCGGCCGCCCCGCTGGCGCGCGCGCGGACGAGTCGAAAGCCGGCTAGTTTCGGCGGTTCCGGTCGAGCATGTCTTCCACCTCGGTGACGGTCATCACCGGGCTGGTGTTCGTGTCGATCCGGCGGTTGATGTCGTGCTGCACGACGTCGACGAGGTTGTGCAGCATGCCGACGGCGTCATCGACGATCTCGGTGCTGCGCTCGTTCGTGCCGTGGAGAAGCCACTGGGCGATCTCGAGCTCGGCGTAGAGCATCGCCCGCTTGCGCAGCTGACGATCGGTTGAGCCTCGCGCTGCGTTGTAGGCGTCGAGCAACGCGTCGGCCCCGTCGCCGGAGGGGGCTCCGAGCAACCAGAACAGGTCGCGCGCCGGGTCGCCGACGCTGAGCGCGTGCCACTCCACGACGCCGGTGATCTTCTGGCCGTCGGTGAGCAGGGTTCCGCTGGTGACTGCGCCGTGGATGACCGTCGGGGCGAACTGCCACAGGGTCGGGTCCTCGGTCGCGTTCTCCCAGCGCACGACGAGCGCCGCGGGTACGAGACCGGTCGCGACGGCCTGGTCCATGGTCGTGACGGCGGCGGCAAGAGCGTCGAGCGGACGCACGATGCCGAGGCCCGCATCGGCGGCGAAACTGGTCGGCAGAGCGTGGATCGCGGCGATCGCGCGGCCGATCGACTCGGCGAGGTCGGCATCCGCGACCTGCTCGAGTCCGACGGGGGAACCGGGCAGCAAATCGCAGACGACCGCGCGCGTTCCACCCACGGGCGCCTGGCCGAGGGGGGTCGGTGCGGAGAAGGGCAGGCGCCCGCGGATGCCTGTGCTCAGCGCCCGCAGGGCGATCAGGTCGGCGGATGCCTGGGTCTCGGCCGATTGGCTGCGCGGAACACGGATCAGCACGCGCTGCCCGTCACGCGTGGCGAGGGCGGCCTGCTCGAAGTCGCTCCCGGAGCCGTGGCGGCTCGCTGTCGTGACGTCGAGGCCGGCTACGGCCGAGGTGGCGAGCGCGGCTAGAGTGAGTGGGGATCTGGCCATGGTCTCAAGGGTAGGTTGTCGAGCGGCGCCCGCGGTCGTGCGCCACGCACAATCCCTCCCGAAGGCCACGAACATCCCCGAGATTGTAAGGTTCGTCGATGTCATTTGAGTTCACGGCCCGTCTGCCGCTGTCGCGGCACGAGCTCGACCGCGACTATCTCGCCCGTGGTCGGCCCGACCTCTTCGCCGAGCTGTGGGCGGACGACTCCACCCGCGTGCTCCTGCTGCACAACGGGCAGGCGCTGCTGGCCGACGACGGAGCGCTCGCCCTGCTGAGCGCTGCCGAGGCCCCGGAGGCCGAGTACCTCATCTACCTCGGCCGCTCCATCGGCGGCGTCCAGACACCCTTCGTCGCCGCGAAGCTGTCCGAGGCCGCCGCCGCGACGCTCGACCCAGCTGCGCGCTGGGGTGACCTCCGGGCGCTCGGTGCGAGCCTCGGCGACCGCGATGCCGGACTGTTCACCGAGGCCCTCGCGATGGCCAACTGGCACGACTCGCACCGCTTCTCGCCTCGCAGTGGCAAGCCGACGGTGCCCGTGCAGGGCGGCTGGGTGCGCAAGGACGAGGATGACGACCACCAGCTCTTCCCCCGCACCGACGCCGCGATCATCGTCGGCGTGACGGATGCTGCGGACCGCATCCTGCTCGGATCCAACGCGCTCTGGCAGAACAACCGCTACTCGCTGCTGGCCGGCTTCGTCGAGCCGGGTGAGTCGCTCGAGGCCGCCGTCGTGCGCGAGGTGTTCGAGGAATCCGGCATCCGCATTGCCGAGCCGGTCTATCTCGGCTCGCAGCCCTGGCCGTTCCCCGCGTCGATCATGGTGGGATTCCGTGCGATCGTCGACCAGACGCTCGAGTCGCAGCTCACCCCCGACGGCCAGGAGATCCTCGACTTGCGCTGGTTCAGCCGAGAGGACCTCGCCGCCTCCCTCGACGAGATCGCGCTGCCCGGCCCGACGTCGATCGCGCGTGCGATCCTCGAGGACTGGTTCGGCGGGCCGATCATCGATCGGCGCGACTGGTGACCGCGCTACCCGGAATGGCGACGGCGTGGCACTGACCGCCCAGTCCCTGCTCGCCGGCCTCGACGAGGAGCAGCGCGTCGCGGCTGAGGCTCTTCTCGGTCCCGTCTGCCTGCTCGCCGGAGCCGGAACCGGCAAGACGAGAGCCATCACCCATCGCATCGCCTACGGCGTCGCGACGGGCGCCTATCCTCCCGGCCGGGTGATGGCCATCACCTTCACCTCCAGGGCGGCTGGAGAACTGCGCGGCCGGCTGCGCCAGCTCGGCGCCGGGGGAGTCTCGGCCCGCACCTTCCACGCCTCCGCGCTGTCGCAGCTCGGCTTCTTCTGGCCGCAGGTCGTCGGCGGAACCATGCCGCGCATCCTCGAATCCAAGGGGAGGCTCATAGCCCACGCGGCGGAGAGTCTGCGGCTCAAGCTCGACACCCCGACGCTGCGCGACCTCGCCGCCGAGATTGAGTGGCGCAAGGTATCCAGGCTCACCCTCGACCAGTACGCGGCCGTCGTTCCGAGCCGCGCCATCCCGGACTCCCTCGATGCCAGCCGCATGGTGGCCCTGCACGGCGCCTACGAGCGAGTCAAGGACGAGCGACGCCAGATCGACTTCGAGGACGTGCTGCTCGCCACCGCAGGAATGCTCGAGTCTGAGCCCTGGGTCGCGCAACAGGTGCGGGAGCAGTACCGCTTCTTCATCGTCGACGAGTACCAGGACGTC
>JAJAZI010000205.1 GCA_026785785.1 Microbacteriaceae bacterium | reverse complement strand
CGCGCGCATCGTGGCGTCCTTCAGGTCGCTCGGCATGCGGCCGTGGAGCTCCGCGATGCGGGCGGAGACCAGCTGCGGGTTGGCGCGGAGCTCGGCGAGGGTGTCGGTGACATTCGCGCGCGGCGCCGCCGGGTCGGCAGCATCCGCGCTCGTCGGGGCGCCGCCCTCCTCCGCCTCGACGACGGTGCTGTCGATCGCGGGACAGACGACGAACGCCTGCCGCCCGAGCGCGAGCTCCTCGGCGACGCGCTGCCAGATACGCGGAGCCCAGCCCGGCTTTTCGGCGAGGGGCACCACGTGGGTCTCGATCGGGATGCGGCCGGAGGGCAGCTCGGCGATCGTCGAGACATCGAGGTCGCCGAACACCGTCATCGCGACCGTGCGCGGGATCGGCGTCGCGGTGAGTACGAGCACGTGCGGCGGCGTTTGCCCCTTGCGGCGCAGGGTCTCGCGCTGCTCGACGCCGAACCGGTGCTGCTCGTCCACGACGACGAGGCCGAGGTCGAAGAAGTCGAGGCTGTCGCTCAGCAGCGCGTGGGTTCCGATGACGATGCGCGCCTGCCCTGTCACGACCGCGAGCATGGCCTTGCGCCTCTCGGCGACCGTGAGCTGCCCTGTGACGAGCGTCGGCCGCAGCTCCGCGGCGAGGTCGGGCCCGAGAGTCTTCACGATCGACCGCAGATGCTGCCCGGCGAGCACCTCCGTTGGGGCGAGCAGCGCCGACTGGCCTCCGGACTCGGCGACCGCGAGCATCCCGCGCAGGGCGACGATGGTTTTACCGGAGCCCACCTCCCCCTGGACGAGGCGGTTCATCGGCACGGCCGCCGCCAGGTCGGAGGAGACCTCCGCGCCGACGCTCGTCTGGTCGCCGGTGAGGGTGAACGGCATTCTCGCGTCGAACCGCTCGAGCAGCCCGCCCGCCGCCGGGATACGCGGTTCGGCCAGCTGCAGGCGCAGCAGCGCGCGCTGCTCCAGCAGTGCGGACTGCAGCACGAAAGCCTCCTGGAACCGCAGAGTCTTGCGAGCGGCACCCCAGTCGGCGTCTTTCACCGGGCGGTGGATGAGTTCGACCGCGCGGGAGTAGCCCATGAGCTTGCGGGCGGAGCGCACCTCGTCGGGCACGGGGTCGTCGAGCGGCGGGAGCGTGTCGAGCACGACCCCAATCGACTTCTGGATCTGCCAGGAGGCGACGGATGCCGTGGCCGCGTAGATCGGGATCGGCACGTCGGCCCACGCCTTCGCGTCGTCGGCGGAGCGCTCCTCGTCGGGCGGGAAGAGTTCGTAGTCGGGGTGGGCGAGCTGCCGGGTTCCCTTGTAGTCGGTGACCTTGCCGGCGAAGATTCCGCGCGCTCCCGTCACCAGTTCGGCCCGGCGCCAGGGCTGGTTGAAGAAGGTGAGGGTGAGGATGCCGGTGCCGTCGCTGATCCGGACCTCGAGGATCGAGCCGCTCCTGGCCTTCATCTTGCGCTCGCTCACCCCGCGCACCTGGGCGACGATCGTCACGTTTTCGTCGGTGGGCAGGTCTGTCACGGCGCTGAGCTCTCCGCGCTTGGCGTACCGCCGCGGGTAGTGGCTGAGCAGGTCGCCGACCGTGTCGAGGCCGAGACCCTTTTTCAGCGCCGCGGCCGTGCGCCCGCCGAGCGCGCTGCTGAGCTTGGCATCGAGCGGCGATCCGGGCATGGTTCGATGGTATTCGTCACCACCGTCAGTTCTCGAACGCCGATCAGATCCAGTCGCGCTTACGGAAGACCACGTAGAGCGCGCCGCTCACGGCGATCATCAGTCCGATCGAAAACGGGTACCCGTAGTACCACTCGAGCTCCGGCATGTAGCGGAAGTTCATGCCGTACACAGACCCGATGAGGGACGGCGCGAAGAGGATCGCCGCCCAGCCCGAGATCTTGCGGGTCTGGTCCGCCTGCAGGTTGCTCGCGACGCCGACCCGCTGCATCTCGTCGTTCTGGCGCTGCGCGACGAGGGTCGCGTTGACCGTGAGGATGTCGCGCAGCAGCTGGCGGAACCGATCGATCCGCTCGCTGACCCGCGCGACGTGGTCGGCGACATCGCGCAGGTACTGGTGCAGCACCGGGTCGTCGGTGTTCTGGTCGAACGTCTCCCTGACGGTGTCGAGGAGGTCGGCGAGCGGGAGCACGGCGAGCTGGAACTCGATGACCTCGCGGGTCAGCTCGTAGATTCGTCTGGATACGTTCGGGTGCCCGTCGAAGACCTGCGCCTCGATCTCGGCGATGTCGTTCTCGAGGCCCTCGACGACGGGCCGGTAGCCGTCGACGACCGCGTCGAGGATGCCGTAGAGGATGGCGTCGGTGCCACGGGCGAGCAGCTGCGGGTGGGCTTCGAGGCGGGAGCGCACGCTCCGCAGGTCGGGGGCCTCGGCGTGACGGAGCGTGATGACGAAGTTCGGGCCGACGAACAGGTGAAGCTCGCCGAACTCGACAGTCTCGGTCTCGTCGACGTACCGCGCGGCCTTGAGCACCAGGAAGGTGATCCCGTCGTACTGCTCGACCTTGGGACGCTGGCGCGCGTTGATGGCGTCTTCGAGGGTGAGATCGTGCAGCCCGAACTGGCGGGCGAGCTCGTGCAGCTCGGCGGCATCCGGACGGTACAGGCCGATCCACCCGAGCGAGCCGGGGTGGCGGCCGAGCTCGACCACTGTCTCGTGCACGGTGCCGGGGGAGGCGATCCGCATCCCCTCCACGTAGACGGCGTTGTCGACGATGTGGGAGGTACGGCGGGCCGCAGCGGTGGCCGCGACCTGAACGGGCTCCGGCTGCTCCTCCGTCGCCTTCCGCGCGGGGGCGCGCCCGCGGAAGCGCTTCAGGAAATCGGATGCCATGCGTGAACGTTAGCCCGACCGTGCGGAATTCGCGCCCGGGTTGGTCCGCGTCGTCAGAGATCGAAGGCGTAGCCGCCGGTCTGCCGGGTCGAGGTGCCGATCTGGGTCGTGTGGCGATCGTCGTTGATCTCGAGTGATCGGAGCTGCCGGGCGACTTCGCGCTGGCTGCGCTTGAGGAAGTGGATCGCCACGGTCTTCTCCGCGGCGGACACCTGTAGCCCGTCGCGTTCGAACGTCGCGGAGGCACGGCCGATCACGGCGACTTGCGAGTAGATGCCCGAGGCGACGGCGGTGAGTCTCTTCTGCAGCAGCTGCTTCTCCTGCACCTTCTTGCCGTGCTTGCGCAGCGCCGACTCCGCCGCGTCGCGCAGCCGCACGGTCTGCTCGCTCACCGCGGCGGTGTGCTTCGCGAGCACCGGGTGGGCACCGACGAGGCGGCCGGGGCGGATGGCACGGTTGAGGCGGCCGGACACGTAGGGTGCGAGCACCCCGATGGCCTTCGCCGGGTCGCCGATGCTGAGCGAGCGCATATCGGGGAGGTCCTCGCTGAGCGCCTTGAGCCCGCCCAGGGCGACGAACGCGCGCATGACATCGTTCGCGCCCTCGAAGATCGGAAAAATGCGGAAGTCGCGCAGGGCCTTCGAGAGCGGGTGGTCGTCCATGTACGCCGTTCCGCCGTGCACCTGAAACGCCTTGTTGAGGCCCTTCCAGCCGACGTCGCTCGCGACGACCTTGGTCATGGCCGACTCGAGCGAGAAGTCGGCGACGCCGAGGTCGACGAGGCCGGTCGTGAGGTACGACATCGATTCGAGGCCGTAGATCTGGCCGGTCATCCACGCCGCCTTCTCCTCGACGAGCTCGAAGTCGATGAGCGGCCGTCCGAACTGGTGCCGGGTGTTCGCGTGCTCGAGGGTGAGGTCGAGGAAGCGCTTCATGCCGCCCGCAATCGACGTGCCCATCGACATCCGCCCGTTGTTGAGAGTGTTCATGGCGATGCGGAAGCCGTCACCGACCTCGCCGAGGAGGTTCTCGGCCGGGACGCGCACGTTGTCGAATCGCACGCGCTGCAGCCGGTTGGCCTTGAGTCCGAGGGTCTCGAAGCGCGGACCCGTGCTGAGCCCCTCCATCCCCTTCTCGACGACGAGGGCGACGTGGCCGAGTTCGGATTGGGCGAAGACGGTGAGAACGTCGCCGGCACCGTTGCCGATCCAGCGCTTCTCGCCAGTGAGAAGCCACGATCCGTCGGGCTGGCGCTCGGCACGGGTCTCGAGGTTGTAGGCGTCGGAGCCCACATTCGGTTCGGTGAGCACGAACGCGGCGAGCTTGCGGCCGGCGGCGAGGTCGGGCAGCCAGCGGGCCTTCTGCTCGTCGGTGCCGTAGAGGTAGATGGGCTTGGTGCCGATCGACTGGTGCACGCCCATGACGACCGCGAGGGCGCCGTCGACGCGGCCAAACTCCTCCATGACGCGGCAGTACCCGCTCTGGCTGAGCCCCTGCCCGCCGTGCTGCTCGTCGACGAAGAGGCCGAGCAGGCCCAGCTCGCCGAGGTCGCGGATCGTGTCGTCGCCGACCCATCCGTCGCGTTCCGCCGTGGCGGGGTCGTAGACGTTCGCGAGGTAGTCGCGGGCGGATGCCGCGAGGCGCGCGACCTTGTCGCGCTCGCCGCCCACCATCACCGGGTACGGCAGCACGAGCTCGGACGCGACGCGTCCGAGGAAGAGCGACTTGGTGAAGGAGGGCTTGATGGAGCGGTCGACTGTGGCCATGCCGCCAGTGTGGATGATCCACTGATTGGGGGCCAACCGTTTGTGGATGTCCTACAGCAGGTGGCCCGGGTCGGTACGGTGAGGGAGATGACGCGCATAATCTCGGGCTTCGCCGGCTCACTCACGATCGCCGTTCCTGCCTCGGACACCCGGCCGACGAGCGACCGCGTGCGCGAGGCGATCTTCTCCGCGCTCGACTCGCGCGACGCGATCAGGGGCACGAGAGTGCTCGACCTCTACGCAGGCTCCGGGGCTCTCGGCCTCGAGGCGGCGAGCCGGGGCGCATCCCGGGTAACGCTCGTCGAGAAGAGCACCTCCGCGGCTGCCACCTGCCGAAAGAACGCGGCCGTCGTGCTGAAGAGTGCACCAAAGGTGGGCGCGCCGGTGATCCAGGTGAGTGCCCAGTCGGTTCAGGCGTTTCTCGGCGCGAGCGGCGAGGTGTTCGACCTCGTGTTCCTCGATCCGCCCTACGACCTCGGCGAGAGCGAGCTCGCCGCGGCCCTGGCCGGGCTCGTGCCGCGGCTCGCGCCCGACGCAATAGTAATGATCGAGCGCAGCTCCCGGTCTGCCGAGCCCGTGCTGCCCACCGACCTCGAGCGCGACACGCGCAAGAACTACGGCGACACCACCCTGTGGTGGCTGCGAGGCTCCTAGCCCGACGCGCCGTTCCAACCGCGGTACGGGTCCCACCCGGCACTCCCCAGATACGGGTCCCCATCCACGGCGAGCCCCTCGCCTGCCTGCACGGTACCGATCGCCCGGAACCCGCCCGGCAACGCCGCGTGCGGGGGGAACGTCGCGAGCAGGGCGTGGTCCTCCCCTCCTCCGAGTGCGAGCCGCGGGTCATCGCCGAGCGCCGCCGACGCGAAGTCGAGCCGCACACCGCTCGCGCCGGCCAGGTGGCGCGCGTCGATCGCGAGCCCGTCGCCCAAGTCGAGCATCGCCGTGGCGCCGGCGAGTGCGGCGG
>JAJAZI010000204.1 GCA_026785785.1 Microbacteriaceae bacterium | reverse complement strand
CCGGCCGATCGAGGGCGGCCTCGACGAGCAGGGCGTAGCGCCGGACCCAGCCGGCGTCGACGCGGCAGCGCCGGCTTCGGCATCCCGTGCCGCGCATCCGGCCACCAAGGTGACTAGGAGAGCGCCGTATACCGGGGAGATCTTCATGATCGTCGCCTTACCGAGCAGAGCCTTTCGCGATCGCGAGCGGGTGCCCGGGTGCCCGGGTGCCCGATTCTGACCCTGAACCTACGCCCACCATTCAGCGCAATGCCAGCGTCAACACGAGCGATAGACGAAGACGGAAGTGTCGGCGAGGGAGTGATCACCGAACCGCCGGCCAGGGACGCCATGGCGAGCACGGCGACGAGTGCCCCGAATATTCGCTGCATTGCTGCCTCGAACCTCGCGATTGCGCCCGGTTGGCGGGCAGGGTCGATGCACCCCCGGGGCAGTACAGTGGCGAGGGGACATTGGGCCCAATGGGCACTGACGCTGCTGCCCGCCCGGAGTATGCTCACACCCAACAGCACTAGCAGCCAGCAGAACAAACACCAGAGGTGGAATCATGCGCGCAAAATTCGCTGTCCCGGCAGTCGCGGCCATCGCCGTTGTGCTCCTGTCCGGATGCGTCGACAACTCGACGCCCGGCACCGGCACCGACACCGGCTCGCCCAGGGACATCACCGTCGACGAGGCCGCGGTCGCACTGCTCCCCGAGGCCGTGGCGAGCTCCGGCACCCTCCTTGTCGGGACCGACCCGACCTACGCGCCCAATGAGTTCAAGGATGATGCGGGAGCCCCGATCGGCTGGGGCATCGAGCTCGCCGAGGCCATCGCCGCGAAGCTCGGCCTCGAGCCGGAGTTCCAGGTCTCGAAGTTCGACAACATCATCCCGAGCGTGACGGGGGGCAAGGTCAACATCGGCATGTCGTCGTTCACCGACACGGTCGAGCGGCAAGAGCAGGTCGACTTCGTCAACTACTACACGGCAGGCATCCAGTGGGCCTCCGCCGCGGGAACCGACATCGACCCCGACGACGCGTGCGGACTCAAGGTCGCCGTTCAAGCCACGACGTACGAAGACACCACCGAGGTTCCCGCAAAGAGCGAGGCGTGCGTTGCCGATGGCAAGCCCGCGATCGAGAAGATCCAGTTCGACACGCAGGATGCCGCGACCAACGCCGTCGTGCTCGGCCAGGCCGACGCCATGAGCGCCGACTCGCCGGTGACCCTGTACGCCATCGCCCAGACCGGAGACCAGCTGCAGTTGGCGGGGGAGACCTTCGACGTGGCGCCGTACGGCGTTGCAGTGGGCAAGGACTCCGGCCTCGCCGGGGCGATCCAGGCCGCGCTGCAGGCGATGGTCGATGACGGAACCTACGGCGACATCCTCGACGAGTGGGGCGTCGCCGACGGCGCGATCGACGAGATCACGATCAACGCCGCCGCGAACGGCTAGCCGGGCATGAGCAGCGAGAGTCCGATCCAGGCCATCCGGCTGCGCCACCCGTGGCGCAACGTATTCGCGGTGGTCCTTATCGCCGGGGCCGCGCTGTTCATCCTCGACGCCGCCGGGCGACCAGCCTACGACTGGCCCGCGGTTGCGAAGTACGTGTTCGACCGACGCATCACCCAGGCCGCCGTCAACACGCTGCAGCTGACGGTTTACTCGATGATCATCGCGATCGTGCTGGGTGTGATCCTCGCCATCATGCGGCTCTCCCCGAACCCCGTCGTCAAGAGCGTGGCGTGGTTTTACCTCTGGGTATTCCGGGGAACCCCCGTGTACGTGCAGCTCGTGTTCTGGGGCCTGCTGTCGATCATCTACCAGAGCATCGACATCGGCATCCCGTTCATGGAGCCGTTCTACTCGTTCCAGACCAACGCGGCGCTGAACACGTTCACGCTCGCCATCATCGGGCTCGCCCTGAACGAGGCGGCCTACATGGCCGAGATTGTGCGCGCCGGGCTGCTTTCGGTTGACCGCGGCCAGGAGGAAGCCGCGACCGCCCTCGGCATGGGCTGGATCCAGACCATGCGCCGGGTCATCGTGCCGCAGGCGATGCGCATCATCATCCCGCCGACCGGCAACGAGGTCATCTCGATGCTCAAGACGACGTCCCTGGTCACGGCCGTGCCCTACAGTTTCGATCTCTACACGCGGTCGAGGGACATCTCGGCGGAGACCTTCAACCCCATCCCCATGCTCATCGTCGCGTCGCTGTGGTATCTGTTGTTCACCTCCATTCTGATGGTGGGCCAGCACTTCCTCGAGAAGCGCTTCGCCCGCGGCGTCGGTGACCGCCGACCGGACAAGAAGGGCAGCGCGCCGACCGGCACCGGAGCGGTGCCGCTGGTCACGGGCACCCAGCCGACGGTCGTCGCGCCGACCCAGACCGAGAACCCGCCGTCGTCGCCGGGCAGGGAAGGCACCAGATGAACGCGAGCGAGGCAACCGGCGCATCCGGGCACGGGCCCATTCCCCCCATGGTGCTCGCTGAGGGCGTCTCCAAGAGCTTTGGCTCGAACGAGGTACTCAAGGGGATCGCGCTCGAGGTCAAGCGCGGCGAGGTGCTGTGCCTCGTCGGCCCATCCGGCTCGGGCAAGTCCACCTTCCTGCGCTGCATCAACCACCTCGAGGTCGTCTCTGCCGGGCGCCTGAGCGTCGACGGAGAGCTCATCGGGTATCGCGAGGCGAACGGCAAGCTCTACGAGCTGCGGCCGCGAGAGGCCGCCCGCCAGCGTCGCGACATCGGCATGGTCTTCCAGCGTTTCAACCTCTTCCCTCACATGACGGCGATGCAGAACGTGATGGAGGCGCCGCTGCGGGTGAAGGGCGAGAACAAAGCACTGGCCGAGCAGAAGGCCAGGGACCTGCTCGACCGCGTCGGGCTCGCCGACCGCGAGGACTACTTTCCCGCGCACCTTTCCGGTGGACAGCAGCAGCGCGTCGCGATCGCGCGCGCGTTGGCGATGGAGCCGAAGCTCATGCTCTTCGACGAGCCCACGAGCGCGCTGGACCCTGAGCTGGTCGGCGAGGTTCTCGACGTGATGAAGGGGCTCGCCGCCGACGGCATGACGATGATCGTCGTCACTCATGAAATGGGCTTCGCGCGCGAGGTCGCCGACTCCCTCGTGTTCATGGATGCCGGCGTCGTCGTCGAGACCGGCGACCCCGCCGAGGTGCTCGCGAACCCACAGCACCAGCGCACGAGGGCGTTCTTCTCGAAAGTGCTGTAGCAGCGGCCTCGCCGAACGCGGACGCGCTCGACAACTACTGCTGCGGCCTCAGCACGGCGTCGTCGTCGATGGTGGCGTCCTCGGGGGATGTGCAGGCACCGACGACGGGGCTGTATCCGACGGAGTTCGCGAGCGCGTTGAGGGCATTCGAGTCCGATGTGACGAGGTCGACGACAACCTGCACGGCGGGATCGCGGCCGTAGGTCGTGAAGACCCCACGGCCCTCCTCGGAATCGTCCACGAGCCAGTCGACGCCGTCGATCGTGACGCAGCGCTGTGTCGATGGACCGGGAACCGCGACACCGCAGGTGAGCAGGATGACGGCCGGGTCGCCCCACGCCCCGGTGCCCTGAGCGTCGGTCTCGCGCCGCTCGTGCCCGTCGATGTCCTCCGGCAGGCGCACGACGATCTCGGCGCAGACGGGGTTCGCCGCGTCCTCCGGGGCCTGCATCGGCACCGCGGCGGTGCAGCCCGCCACGGAGCCCAGAATCAGGAGAACAGCTGCGGCCTTCGCCACTGGCCCGCGCATCGACTTCACTCGGATCAGGCTACCGTTTGTTCCATGACGGTTCCTGACACGCTCGGCGGCATCGGCGAGATCGCGACGCTCGCCCGCATCTTCCCCCGACTGCCTCAGGCCGCCGCGCAACTGCTCGGCCCCGGTGACGACGCTGCCGTCATCGCGGCGCCGGACGGGCGCTTCGTCGTGACGACCGACATGATGATCCACGGTCCGGACTTCCGCCTCGCCTGGTCCACGCCCCGCGATCTCGGCTGGAAGGCCGCGGCATCCAACCTCTCCGACGTGGCCGCGATGGGCGCCGTTCCCACCGCGCTCGTCGTCGCGATCGCGGCGCCGTCGCACTCGCCCGTCGCGCTGCTCGAGGGCATCGCCGACGGACTCCGGGAGGCGTGCGCCGCGCTGTGGCCCGGATGCGGC
Source organism: Microbacteriaceae bacterium (assembly GCA_026785785.1). GTDB lineage: Bacteria > Actinomycetota > Actinomycetes > Actinomycetales > Microbacteriaceae > Marisediminicola. Next base: position 438 of record JAJAZI010000204.1, on the reverse strand, counting down.
GTCGTCGGCGGCGACCTGTCGGTATCGAGCACTCTCACGATCGCGGTCACGGCGTTCGGCGACCTCGAGGGCCGCGACCCAGTGCTGCGCTCCGGCGCCAGCGACGGCGACGTGCTCGCGGTGTCGGGCGATCTCGGCCGGGCGGGAGCCGGGCTGCGGCTGCTCTTCGAGCGCGGCGTCGATGAGTGGGGGGAGCCGGATGCCGCCGCGGCAGCATCCCTGCGCGCGGAGAATCCCGGCCTGGTCGGCGCCCAGCTCGCCCCGACCCCGCCGAGCGCGGACGGCCGCGCCGCCGCACTCGCCGGCGCCACGGCGATGCTCGACTTGAGCGACGGGCTCGCGATCGACGCGCGCCGCCTGGCCGACGCGAGCGGTGTGCGGCTCGACTTCGCGTCGGCGGCGCTCGGCGATGACCCGCGGCTCGCACTCGGAGGAGGG
>JAJAZI010000203.1 GCA_026785785.1 Microbacteriaceae bacterium | reverse complement strand
TTCGATACCCGCACCATCTCCTCGCGAGGGACGACCTTGACGCGCAGCCGCCCCTCGGCATCGCCGAGCGCGATCTCGTGCTCGTCGAGGTGGCGCCAGCCGTTGAGGTCGGTGTACTCGACGCCGCGACTGCGGAGCAGCTCGGTGACCGATTCCTCGTCGGGCAGGGCCGGGGACCACCAGTTCGCCTGGTCGTTGATGACGTTGCGGATGGTCTCCATGGCGTCGCTCTTGGTGTGCCCGATGAGTCCGACCGGGCCGCGCTTGATCCACCCGGTGGCGTAGACGCCGTGGACCTGCTCGTCGTTGTCGTCGATGACCTGGCCCTCGCGGTTCGGGACCACGCCGTGCCTGCTGTCGAACGGGATCTCCGGGAGCGGAGAACCGAAGTACCCGATCGCCCGGTAGACGGCCTGAACGGGGATCTCGCGAATCTCGCCCGTCCCGACAACGCCGCCCTCGCCATCGGGGCGGGTGCGCTCGTACCGGAACGCGTCAACCTTGTCGGTGCCGACGATCTCGAGCGGCTTGGCCCAGAAGTGCAGGTGCAACCGGCGGGAGGCGCCCGCGGGCTCGCGGGTGCGCCAGGAATTGAGCACCTTGTTGAGTACGAAGATCTGCTTGTTCGTCTCGATCGCCGCGATGGACGCGGCATCCAGCTCGAAGTCCTCGTCGTGCACGATCACGTCGACGTCGCGCATCTCGCCGAGCTCGCGCAGTTCGAGCGGGGTGAACTTGACCTGCGCCGGCCCGCGGCGCCCGAAGACGTGCACGTCGGTGACCTTCGAGCGCTTCAGGCCCTCGTAGACCTTCGCCGGGATCTCGCTCGATAGAAGGTCGTCCGCGGGCTTCGCGAGGGTGCGGGCGACATCGAGCGCGACGTTGCCATTGCCGATCACGGCGACCTCCCGGTGCTCGAGCGGCCACTCGCGCGGGTAGTCGGGGTGCCCGTCGTACCAGCTGACGAACTCGGCGGCGCCGTAGCTTCCGGCGAGGTCGGTGCCGGGGATCGTCAGCGCGGCATCACGGACGGCGCCTGTGGCGAAGATCACGGCGTTGTAGTGCTTCTTCAGGTCGGCGAGGGTGATGTCGCGACCGTAGAGAACGTTGCCGAAGAGGCGGATGCGGCCGGTGTCGAGCACCTCGCGCAGGGCGTTGATGATGCCCTTGATCCGCGGGTGGTCGGGCGCGACACCGTACCGGACGAGGCCATAGGGCGCCGGCAACTGCTCGAACAGGTCGATCGAGACCTCGAACTTTCTCTCGGCCTTCAGCAGGATGTCGGCGGCGTAGATTCCGGCCGGGCCGGCTCCGACGATGGCGAGTCTGAGCTTGGTCATGTAGTCCTTTCTAACTGCTGCGCTCGACGATGGACTCGGCGAACCGCGTGAGGGCTTCCTTCACCGGCCCCTCGGGGAGCGGCGCGAGAGCCTCGACGGCTTCCCTCGCCCAGCGGTGGGCTTCGGCAATGGTCTGCCGGGTGACATCGTGCTGGCGCAGTTCCGCGATCGCCGCGGTGAACTCGTCGTCGTCGGCCGCGCCATAGTGTGCCGTGTTCACGTCGCGCTCGATTCGCGTGAGCAGCTCCGCGGCATCCACGTCGGTCCTGGCCAGCCGGCGCAGGTAGAGCAACGGCAGCGTGGCGACGCCGGAGCGGAGGTCGGTGCCCGGCGTCTTGCCGGTCTCGTCGAGCGGAGGGGCGAGGTCGATGACGTCGTCGACGAGCTGGAAGGCGACACCGACCTTCTCGCCGAATTCGGTGACGGGCACCCGGTACTCCGCTGGGGCCTGGGAGAGCACCACGCCCAGCTGGGCGGCCGCGGCAATCAGCGAGCCTGTCTTGTCGGCGAGCACGCTGAGGTAGTGATCGATGGGGTCCTCGTCGTCGCGCGGGCCCATCGTCTCGTGCAGCTGGCCGAGGCAGAGACGCTCGAAGGTCTCGGCCTGCAGTCGGATGGCGGCTTCGCCGAGGCCCGCGACGAGCCTGCTTGCCCGCGCGAAGAGCAGGTCGCCGGTGAGGATCGCGACCGAGTTGCCCCACACCGACTGGGCGCTCGGAACGCCGCGGCGCATCTGAGCCTCGTCCATGACGTCGTCGTGGTAGAGCGACGCGAGGTGGGTCATCTCGATGGCCTCTGCGGCGGCGATGACCGCCTCGACATTTCCGTTGCCGAGCTGCGCGGTGAGCAGCGCGAGGGTCGGACGGATGCGCTTGCCTCCGGCGTCGAGAAGGTAGCGGCTCGTGGTGTCGGCAAGGCTGTCGGCGAAGGACATCTCCTCGAGCAGGCCGGCTTCGACGGCGTCGAGCCCCTCCTCGACGGCGGACGCGAACCGGCGGTCCCCCGCCGACGCGAAGAGCTTCTCACCGAGGCCGAGCGCGGAGCTCAGACTGCTGGCCTTGCGCACGGCCGGGCGGCTCACATTCACTGTCTCAACCTTTGTGTTCTCTACGGACGAAGCCTTATAGCTTCGGAGCGCCCTGCTCGGTGGGCGGGGTCGCGGCTGCGCGGGAGCGGCGCACGAGCGGCGCGGTCGCGCTCTTGCGGCCTCGGTGCAGCGCGACGACGCCGATGGTGAGGTTGCGATGGGCGACCCTCGAGAAGCCGGCACCGCGAATCCACTGACTCAGGGTTGATTGGTCGGGCCAGTCCCGGATTGAGTCGGCAAGGTAGTCGTACGCCTCGGAGTTGGAACTCGCGACCTTCACCACGATGGGCATCAGGTACTTCAGGTAGGCGTTGTAGGCCGCCCGGAAGATCGCGCGGGGCGGCTTGCTGAACTCGCAGATGACGAGCCGCCCGCCAGGCTTGAGCACGCGGTGCATCTCGGCGAGCGCCTTCTTCGGGTCCTGCACATTGCGCAGGCCGAACGAGATGGTCACGGCGTCGAACTCGCCATCCTTGAACGGCAGCGCGGTGACGTCAGCCTGAACGAATTCGATCTCGGGGTGCCGGGCGCGCCCGACCTCGATCATGCCGGCCGAGAAGTCGACGGCAGTGACCGTGGCGCCCGTCTTGGTGAGTGCGACCGAGCTGGTGCCCGTTCCCGCCGCGAGGTCGAGGATGCGCTCCCCCGGTCCCGGCGCCACCGCCCTCACTGTGGCGATCCGCCAGAGTGCGTCGTTGCCCACGGAGAGCACCGAGTTGGTGCGGTCGTAGCCCTTCGCGACCTGATCAAACATCGTCGCGACATCGCTCGCTTGCTTGCTCAAATCCGCTTTGGCCACACTCCGAGTCTAAGTGCCCGAGCCTGCGTGTTTCGTGGCGAGCGCAGCGGGCGACGGATGAGCCCGCCCGCTGACGCGCGGGCGGGCGTTCAGACCGCGAAGGTAAGCTCAGATCGTGACCACAACGGAGCATCCGATGCCCGCGCTCAGGGTCGAAACGACCGCCTGCCGGGAGCTCGGATCACTCCTCCCGCTGCTCGACGAAAGCGAACCGCTGCTGTGGATGCGACGTGGCTTCGGGATGGCAGGCGTCGGCACGGCGTTGCGACTCGAATTCAGCGGGCCGAACCGCATCGTGGATGCCGCCGCGGCCTGGCAGCGCGTGGTTGCCGCCGCGACCGTCGTCGACCCGGTCGCCCTGCCGGGGACCGGGTTGATCGCGCTCGGCACGTTCTCCTTCTCGGAGCATTCCGCGCTGACGAGCGTGCTCGTCGTGCCCGCCACGATTATTGGGCGGACGGGCGGGCAAAGCTGGATCACCCGCGTCGCCATCGGCGAGCTGCCTCCTCTCGTGGTGCCCGCCTCGCGACCGCTGGGGCCGGAGGCGCGCGTAAACCTCGCCCCCGGCGCACTGTCGGCGGCCGACTACCGCGACGCCGTCGGCACTGCGGTGACGAGCATCCGAAACCACGAACTCAGCAAGGTCGTGCTCGCCCGCGACCTCACCGGGCAGCTTCCCGCCGGAGCCGACCTGCGATCGGCCATCGGCACGCTCGCCCTGGGCTACCCCGACTGCTGGACCTTCGCGATCGACGGGTTCATGGGGTCGAGCCCCGAGACCCTGGTCGGCGTCACCGGCGGGTCGGTGACCGCCCGTGTGCTCGCCGGTAGCGCCGCGCGGGGAACGGATGCCGCGTCGGACCAGGATGCGGCGACCGCTCTCGCCACCTCGGCGAAGGACCTCGACGAGCACCAGTACGCCGTGCAGAGCGTGCTCGGCTCGCTCCGCCCGCACAGCCCCACGGTCATGGCGAGCGAGCTGCCGTTCACCCTCAAGCTGCCGAACCTGTGGCACCTCGCGAGCGACGTCGAGGGAACCCTCGTCGACGGCTCGACGGCGCTCGACCTCGTTGGGGCGCTGCATCCCACCGCGGCGGTCGCCGGCACGCCGACCCCGCTCGCGCTCGCGCTCATCGAACGGCTCGAACCTTTCGACCGCGGGCGCTATGCCGGTCCGGTCGGGTGGGTCGGCGCGAACGGCGACGGCGAATGGGCCGTCGCGGTGCGCTCCGCCCAGGTCGGGCCGAACGGCGACGTCACCGCGTACGCCGGGGCCGGCATCGTCGCGGACTCGGTCCCGGACCGGGAACTGGTCGAGACCCGGCTGAAGTTCCGGCCGGTCGTCGAGGCGTTCGGCTGAGTGCCGCCCGACAAGCGGCTCGTTAACTCTGGGCGAGTCGCGCCTTCGCCTCGGCGATGTCGAAGTCGGCCGCCGGCCACTGCAGGTCGAGGCCGCGGAACGCGTCGATGAGTAGCTGCTGCACGGCGATGCGCGCGTACCACTTGCGGTTCGCGGGAACAACGAACCACGGCGCATCCGGTGTCGAGGTGCGCTCGATCGCGAGCTGGTAGGCCTCTTGGTAGGCCGGCCAGAGGGCGCGTTCGTCGAGGTCTCCGAGGCTGAACTTCCAGTGCTTGTCCGGCCGGTCGAGTCGTTCGGCAAGTCTGGCCTTCTGCTCGTCCGAGCTGACGTGCAGCATCACCTTGACGATCGTCGTTCCGCTCGCGGCGACCTCCTCCTCGAATTCGCGGATGAGTCCGTAGCGCTCCTCGATCACCTCGGGAGAGGACAGGCCGCGCACGCGGTGGATGAGCACGTCCTCGTAGTGCGAGCGGTCGAAAATGCCGACGATCCCCGGGTCGGGCAGCTGGCGGCGGATTCGCCAGAGGAAGTCGTGCCGACGCTCGGCGGGCGTGGGCGCCGTGAACGCGCTCAGGTGCAGGCCGAGCGGGTCCATCACCCCGACGACGTTGCGCACGATCCCACCCTTGCCCGCCGTGTCCATGGCCTGCAGCACGAGCAGCACCGACCTGGTGCGGCCCGACCGGCTCTCGGCCCACAGCTGCTCCTGAAACTCCGCCAGCCGGGCGCTCGCGGCCTCAAGCGCGGCCCGGCCGTCGCTCTTGCCGCCGCCGAACCCAGGTGTGCCGTCCGGATCAATGCTCGCGAGGTCGAACCCGGCCCGTGCCCGCAGAAGGTCGCTCGGGCTCTCCGCCCATTCCGTTTTCGCCATGAGGGGAATGCTACGTCCCCGGCTACCCGCGCGACAGGGGAACCTCGACGAGGGTGGGGCGCTCGCACGGCGCGAGCGCCTCGTCGAGCTCGCCCCGGTTGCCGGCGAGCCGGTAGTCCCAGCCATACGCCGTGGCCAGCGCGCGGAAATCGACCGACTGCGGGGTGTAGAGCACCCGGTCGACCGAGCCGGCGGGCGCGGTCTGGGCGACCTCGAGCCCGTCGAAGATCGTGCCACCGCCGTCGTTGCCGACGATGACCTGCAGACGGGGCCGCGGCTCGCCGCCACCGTAGAGCATCGACCCGACATCGTGCAGCAGGGTGAGGTCGCCGAGCAGCACCCGGGTCGTTCCGGCCGACCCCGACGCCTCGCTCGCGAGGGCGATGCCGGTCGCGGTCGCAATCGTTCCGTCGATTCCGGCGAGGCCGCGGTTGGCGTGCACCGGGA
>JAJAZI010000202.1 GCA_026785785.1 Microbacteriaceae bacterium | reverse complement strand
GGGTGAGGTCGGCCCGGCCGGCGGGCCCAACGGCGACCTCTACCTCGAGATGAAGGTGCGCCACCACGAGGTCTTCAGCCGCAATGGCGATGACCTGCTCGCGACACTGGAACTGCAGATGACCGACGCCATCCTCGGGACAACGACGACGCTGGGGGCGCTCGACGGCGATGTCGAGCTCGACATTAAGCCTGGAACCCAGAATGCGGAGATCATCACGATCAAGGACCGCGGGGTCAGCCGGCTGCGCGGTTCCGGTCGCGGCGACCTCAAGATCGGCATCCAGGTCACGACGCCGACGAAGCTGAGCCACAAGGAGCAGGAGTTCATCAAGCAGTTCGCCCGCTCACGCAAGACGCACCCGCCGACGCTGACCCAGTTCCAGCAGGGACTCTTCCAGAAGCTGCGCGAGCGCTTCCTGAACCTGTAGTCGCCGCGGTCGCTCGGCGCGGTCGCTCGAGCGTGGCGGTGCGCGGCGGGGTCGCTCGGGTTCGGGCCGCTCGGCGCGGTCGCTCGAGTGTGGCGGTGCGCGGGGGGTCTGGAGGGCTGGCTGCGCGGTCGCTTCGTGTGCGCGCGGCCGCTCCCAGTCGGAAATTCAGGAATTGCGCATGCTTGCCGACGCGCGGGCCCGCGCCCACAGGGCACTCCCAGCCCATGAGTGCTGGGTTCCTGAATTTCCGACACAGGGTGATTACGGCCACCCCGATACGGCGGCTCGGGAAAGCCTCGTCCTCGACGTGCCCCACGCGGCTGGAGTCGGCGGGCCGCGGAAGCGCGCCCCGGCTCGAGATTCACGCTTCGGCGGACAGCGGCCGCGCGGTGTCGGAAATTCAGGACATATGCACGCTCGCCGGAGGGCGGGGCTGCGTCCGCGAGGCCTGACTTGGCCCGCGAATGGCGCATTCCTGAATTTCCGATACAGGCCGCGGGGCCGCCTGCAGATGGTCGGTCGTGAATGTGACGCACCCGCCGACATTCGCGGCCAGGCTGGCCAACGCCGGGTTCGAGGCTCTGCTATTTAGAGAGCAGCCTTATCCGACTGTCGGAAATTCAGGACATGCGCCCGCTCGCTGGCGAGAGGAGCGGCATCCACGGGGTTCGCGGGGGCACGTGGATGACGGGTTCCTGAATTTCCGACATGAAGGGTGCGCATGGGCGGTGGGGCGATGACCGGGCGCACCGGTATGCGGCACGAGCGCGGATCTGTAAGGCTGGCCGGATGGCGCACTTCTACCTCAGCGAGGACACCACGCAGGCCACCGTCGGCGATCGCATCACGATCATCGGTGCCGAGGCGCGGCACGCCGTGACGGTCAGCCGCGTGCAGGTCGGCGACAGGCTGATCGTCGGCAACGGCGCGGGTCTCGTCGCCCACGGCACGGTCGTCACCGCGGAGCCGGGCGAGCTTGCCCTCGCTGTCGAGGATGTCACGACGACTCCTCCCGCGCAGCCGGCGGTGTTCCTCGCCCAGGCCCTCGCGAAGGGCGACCGTGACGAGTACGCGGTGCAGGCCGCGAGCGAACTCGGCGTCGACGGGGTGGTCCCGTGGTCCGCACAGCGCTCGATCGTCAAGTGGGAGGGCCCGAAGGTCAAAAAGGGTCACGAGCGCTGGTCGGCGATCGTGCGCGAGGCCACGAAGCAGTCGATGCGCCCCTGGCTTCCGGATGTCGCGCCGCTGGTGTCGACGAAGCAGCTCGCCCTGCTCGCCGGCTCGACGCGGATGCTGGTGCTCGAGCCGACCGCGCAACTCCGGCTGAGCGACGTGCGGCCCGACGACCACGACATTGTGCTCGTCGTCGGACCGGAGGGCGGGATCGCCCCGGGCGAGCTCGCGCATCTCACCGCCGGCGGCGCGGAGCTCGTCCGGCTCGGGGACACCGTGTTGCGCACGAGCACCGCGGGGCCCGCCGCGATCGCCGTGCTCAACGTCGCGCTGGGCCGCTGGTAGCAGTAGCGTCGCATTCGGCCGTGAGTTGCCCGCAAATGTCCCTCCCGGCGGCTCGGCGGCGACCGCACTGGGCGGGTCGCGGGCGGCTGTAGAGGCCGGAACGCGTGGATCGGATCGCGGCCTGCCCGGAACGCACCTCCCCGCGACACTGGCCCATCCGCACCTCCCCACGAAACTCGCCCCATCCGCAGCTCAAGGCCAAACCGGCGCCATCATCTCACCGCACACCGATTCGTCCACCCGGACCGCTCACCGATCTTCACCGCTTAAGCTGTAGGCATGGTAGAAACCAGCCCGTCGATCTTCAGCCGCATCGTCGCGCGCGAGATCCCGGCCGACATCGTCTTCGAAAGCGATTCGATCATCGCCTTCCGCGACATCGCCCCCAAGGCGCCGGTGCACCTGCTGGTCGTTCCGAAGACCGAGGCGTTCGAGAACGTCGTCGAACTGGCAGCGGGCGACCCGGCCCTGCTCGCCGAACTCGTCGCCACGGCGGATCGCCTGGCGCAGGAATTTTCCAACGGGGAGTTCCGGTTGGTCTTCAATACCGGCCCCAGCAGCGGCCAGACCGTATTTCATGTTCACGCCCACGTCTTGAGCGGGGCACTCGAGGAAGGCTCCCTTGGCAGACAGTGACAGTGTGGGCGGCGCGGCGCCCAGAGGCGGTGCCCCCCACAGCGTCAGGATGCAGGTCGACGGAATCGTCATGGTTCGACTGCTCGGGCCGCAGGACCGCTTCCTGAAGACGGTCGAGAAGCAGCATCCGCACGTCGACGTTCTCGTACGCGGCAACGAGATCACCCTCTCGGGCGAGGCCGCGGCTGTGCGTGCGGCCGAGCGACTCGTCGAGGAGCTCATCCTCATGGTGCGCGGCGACCGGGATCTCGGCGACGACGAGGTGGCGACCTCCGCGCGCATGCTGGACCGCGACCAGAACTCCAGCCCGGCCGAGCTGCTCAGCCAGGCGATCCTGACGGGGCGCGGCCGGAGCATCCGTCCGAAGACACTCGGCCAGAAGATGTACGTGGACGCGATCGACCAGCACACGATCGTGTTCGGCATCGGCCCCGCCGGAACCGGGAAGACCTACCTCGCGATGGCGAAGGCCGTTCAGGCGCTGCAACGCAAGGAGGTCGAGCGCATCATCCTGACCCGCCCGGCCGTCGAGGCAGGCGAACGCCTCGGCTACCTGCCCGGAACGCTGACCGACAAGATCGACCCCTACCTGCGCCCGCTCTACGACGCGCTCAACGAGATGTTGGACCCGGAGATCGTGCCGAAACTTCTCGCCGCGGGCACGATCGAGGTCGCTCCGCTTGCCTACATGCGCGGTCGCACGCTCAACAACTCCTTCATCGTGCTCGACGAGGCGCAGAACACCACGCCGGAGCAGATGAAGATGTTCCTCACCCGGCTCGGGCACGGCTCGCGCATCGTCGTCACCGGCGACGTCACCCAAGTCGACCTGCCGAGCGGCGCGAGCGGGCTTCAGCTCGTCACCCGCGTGCTCAGCGACGTCGACGACATCCACTTCGCCCGGCTTACGAGCGAGGATGTCGTGCGCCACAGCCTCGTCGGTCGCATCGTCGACGCCTATACGAAGTTCGACGCCGAGCGGCAGGTGCAGCGCTTCGAGCGTGAGCAGGCCGCCGAGTTCGCGAACCGCGCCGACCGCAGGGCCGGCGAGCAGGGCGGACGAGAGCCACAAGACAGACGAACCAAGGGATGGCGCCGCTAGATGTCGATCGAGATCAACAACGAATCGGGCGTCGACGTCGACGAGGCCGCGCTGCAGCGCCTCGGGACGTTCGCTCTCGACCAGCTCCACGTGCATCCCGACGCGGAACTGGCGATCCTCATCGTCGACGAGGCGGCCATGGAGCAGCTCCACCTGCAGTGGATGGACGAGCCGGGCCCGACCGACGTGCTGAGCTTCCCGATGGACGAGCTGCGCCCGGGAACCGACGAGTTCCAGACCCCCGCGGGCCTGCTCGGTGACATCGTCCTCTGCCCGCAGGTCGCGATCGCGCAGGCGGAGACCGCCGGGCACAGCCCGATGGACGAGATGCTCATGCTCACGACGCACGGCCTGCTCCACCTGCTCGGCTTCGACCACGCCGAACCGGAGGAAGAGCAGGAGATGTTCGGGATTCAGCGCGATATTCTCTCCGGGTTCTCCGTCGACGAACGACGATCGAGGTAGCCACGTGCTCGCTGCCTTCATCAGCGTCGCCATCGTGTTGGTGATCCTCGGCGGGCTCCTCGCTGCGGCGGATGCTGCCCTCTCGGTGACGTCGAGGGCCGATCTGCTCGACATCGCCTCAACAGCGAAGGCGCGCGGCTCGCTCCTCGGGATCGCCGCGGATGTCACCGCACACGTCAACGCCATCAACTTCACCCGGGTCGTGGCCGAGACCACGGCCGCGGTCCTCGTGACCCTGTCGTTCGCCTCCCTGTTCCAGGAGCTCTGGGTCGCCCTGCTGGTGTCGGCGGCCACGATGACCCTCGCGTCGTTCGTTCTCGTCGGCTCGAGCCCGCGCAGCGTCGGCCGGGAGCACTCCACCCGCATCCTGCGCCTGTCGGCGCCCGTCATCCGCGCGAACCGGGTGGCGCTCGGGTCCATCGCCGACGCGCTCGTCGCGATCGGAAACCGGGTCACTCCGGGGCGGCCGAAGACGACGTCGTTCTCGTCCGAGGAGCAGCTGCTCAGCATGGTCGACGAAGCGACGGAGCTCGAGGTGCTCGAGGAGGAGGACCGGGAGCTCATCCACTCGATCTTCGAGTTCAGCGACACCGTCGTGCGGGAGATCATGATCCCGCGCACCGACATGATCACGGTCGACGGTGACGCGAGCATCGGGTCGGCGATGGGCCTGTTCCTCAGCCGGGGGACCTCCCGGATGCCCGTGATCGGGGAAGACATCGACGAGGTCCTCGGCATCCTGTACCTGCGCGACATCGCCAGGCTGAGCTACGAGAAGCCGCTCGGCGCCGGGTCGATCACGGTTGCCGAACTCGCCCGTCCGGCGATGTTTGTGCCAGAGTCGAAGAAGGCCGACAACATGCTGCGGCAGATGCAGCTCGAGTCGAACCACCTCGCGATGGTCGTCGACGAGTACGGCGGTATCGCCGGCCTTGTGACGATGGAGGACCTCATCGAGGAACTCGTGGGCGACATCTCGGACGAATACGACCGCGAGGTCGTCGAAATCGAGGACCTCGGCGACGGCCGGTACCGGGTGAGCGCCCGGCTGCCCGTTGACGAGCTCGGCGAGCTCTTCCAGATCGAGCTCGATGACGACGACGTCGACTCGGTCGGCGGGCTGCTCACCAAGGCCCTCGGCCGGCTCCCGCTTCCGGGCTCGCGCGCGGCCTACTCGGGACTGATTCTCGTGGCTGAGCGCACCGAGGGACGACGCAAGCGACTGAGCACCGTGCTCGTGGAGCGAGACCAGGCCCTCATCGACGCACAGGCCGCATTCGGCAAACCAGGCACCACGAGCGACGGAGACGACAATGACGACTGATAACAGCGATTTCCGCGCCGGGTTCGTCTCGTTCGTCGGCCGCCCGAACGTCGGGAAGTCGACCCTGACGAACGCACTCGTCGGCGAGAAGGTGGCGATCACGAGTTCGAAGCCGCAGACCACCCGGCGCGCGATCCGCGGCATCGCGCACCAGGCATCCGGCCAGCTGATCCTCGTCGATACGCCGGGGATGCACCGCCCGCGCACGCTGCTGGGCGAGCGGCTCAACGCGATCGTGCAATCGACGCTGGGCGATGTCGACGTGATCGGCTTCTGCGTTCCCGCGAACGAGAAAATCGGCCCGGGCGACCGGTACATCAACGAGCAGCTCGACGCGTTCCCGCGGGCGAAGAAGGTCGCGATCGTCACGAAGATCGACGCGGCATCGCGGCCGGCGGTCGCCGAGCAGCTGCTCGCGGTACAGGGCCTGCGCGACTGGGACCTGATCATCCCGATCTCCGCGACGAGCGGCATCCAGCTCGACACCCTCGCGACCGAGCTCATCAAGATGCTGCCGCTGTCGCAGGCGCTCTACCCCGCCGACGCCGTCACCGAGGAGGTGCTCGCCGACCGCATCAGCGAGCTCATCCGCGAGGCTGTGCTCGAGGGCGTCCAGGACGAGCTGCCACACTCGATCGCGGTGACCCTCGACGACATCATCGAGCGCGACGACAAGGACCTCGTCGAGATCTACGCGAACCTCTTCGTGGAGCGCGACAGCCAGAAGGGCATCATCATCGGCCATCAGGGCTCCAGGCTCGCGGATGTCGGTGCTCGCGCCCGCGCGCAGATCGAGCCCCTCGTCGGCAAGCAGGTGTTCCTGTCGATCCGGGTGAAGATCGCGAAGGACTGGCAGAGGGACCCGAAGCAGCTCGGCCGTCTCGGCTTCTAGGTCTGCCCGAGTCGTCGGCCAGGCCCTCCTTCCCGAGCCTCTCAGCCGAGCTCGCGGAGTGCCGAGCGCACGGTCACGACGTCGTCTCCGTAGGCCTCATCCACAAAGTGCTGGATCTGGCCATCATCGTAGAGCACGTCGACGAACAGGTAGCCGTTCGACGGGTAGGAGCCCAGCAGGTCGACGGCGTCGGGCAGCTCGTCCTGGATCGCGACCAGTTCCGCCT
>JAJAZI010000201.1 GCA_026785785.1 Microbacteriaceae bacterium | reverse complement strand
GGCGAACATCTCACGCATGGAGTTCTCGGCCTCGATGACGTTGCCCTGGCCGTAGATGCCGATGAGTACGACACGCTCGATGCGCAGCTGGCGGTATTCGACCTCGGTGACGTCTTCGAGCTCGGTGGAGAGCCCGGCCACCCGGCGCAGCGCCTGGCGGTCCTCACGCTCGGACTGGTCGCCGTCGTGCGTGTTCTCGCGGTTCTCGTCGAAGGTGCGTGGCTGGAGAGCCTGAGCGCCCTGAGGAGTGAAAAGGGTGTAGCCGGCGGGCTTCGCCGACAAGTTTGACAGCACTCTGTCGATGACGTCGTCGTCATCGCCGTTCTTCATGGGATCTGTTTCAATCATTGGGTTAACCCTAGCCTCTCCTCTTTGGGTAGGTTCTGTTAGATGACAAGCGAGTACTACTTCTCAGCGAAGCCCGAGAGTGAGCTTAAACTCCGGCGTTTCTCGGTGATTCTCGCCAGCCGCGAGGTCGAGCTGACCACTGCAGGCGGCATCTTCAGCCCCGAGCGCATCGATGCCGGCACCCGGGTGCTGCTCGCGAGCATCCCGAAGCCGCCTCCCGGTGGCAACCTGCTCGATCTCGGCTGCGGCTGGGGGCCGATCGCGCTCACCCTGGCGCTCGAGTCCCCGAACGCCACAGTCTGGGCCGTCGATGTCAACGAGCGTGCTCTCGATCTCGTGCGTCGCAACGCCGCCGAACTGGGCCTCACCAATGTCATCGCCTGCCCGCCCGACGCTGTTCCCGCCGACATCAGCTTCATGACGATCTGGTCGAATCCGCCGATCCGGGTGGGGAAGAACGAGCTGCACGGACTGCTCGAGCGCTGGCTGCCGCGGCTCGAGGCCGGCGCCGAGGCCTGGCTCGTCGTGCAGCGCAATCTCGGGTCCGATTCGCTGCACCGCTGGCTCGAGGGGTCGCTGCCGGGGGATTGCTCGGTTACCCGCGCGTCGACCAGCAAGGGCTACCGCGTGCTGCGGGTACGGCGCCGCTAGCGCCAGAGCACTATCGGTCAGCGGTGCGGGGCCGAGGTCGCCCGAGGACGGAGTGAGCCTACAGGCTGAGGTCGCCCTCGAAGACGAGCTCCGCCGGACCGCTCAGCGCCACGTGTTCGCCGTCCTCTGTCGCGAACATCCGCACGCCGAGCGTGCCTCCGGGTACCTCGACCCTCCACTGGTTCGGTGCGCCGGCGCCGGCCCAGTGACGGGTGGCCAGAGCCGCTGCGGCCGCCCCGGTGCCACAGGAGAGCGTCTCGCCGCTGCCGCGTTCGTGCACCCGCATCCGGATGTGGCCCACGCCGTCGGTGACGAGCGGCTCCATCGGCACCACGAACTCGATGTTCGCGCCCTCCGGTGCCTCCGGGTCGAGGATGGGGATGAACGACAGGTCGGCGCTGTCGAGCTCGTCCTCGCTGGCGAGGGCGACGACCACGTGCGGGTTCCCGACGTTGATGCCCAGTCCGGGTCGCGCGATCGGGAGGTTCTTGGCACGAACGAGGGGCTCGCCGCCGTCGAGCGACCAGCGTCCGAGGTCGACCTGATAGCCGCTTCGGTTGCCCTGCACGTCGCGCACCCCGCCGCGGGTGCCGATGACCAGTGTCTCGCCCGGCCCGAGCTCTGCAAGGCCGTTGTCGACGAGGTAGCGGGCGAAGACACGGATGCCGTTCCCGCACATCTCCGACGGCGACCCGTCGGCGTTGTGATAGTCCATGAACCACTCCGCCGAGTCGTCCTCCGCGAGGGCGGCGGCCCCCTCCGGCAGGCTTCGCGAGCGCACGGCGCGGATGACGCCGTCGCCTCCGACGCCGAAGTGCCGGTCGGCGACGGCGGCCAGTTGCGCCGGACTCAGGTCGATCTGTCCGTCGGGGTCAGCGAACAGCACGAAGTCGTTGCCCGTGCCGTGGCCCTTGGTGAAGTGGAGGGTGATGCTCACTCGTCAATGTTAGCCAGATCGGCAGCCGCCAGAACGCGGTCGATCGCGGCGCCGGTGACCGGCTCCCCCTTCTCGCCGACACCGGCTCCAGCAGCGGCGGGGTCGCCGGCACTGCCGGCGTCGCCGCCGGAGTCGCCGCCGGAGTCGCCGCCAGCGAACCAGGTCGTGTCCGGGTACCGTCTAAACCAGCCGACTTGGCGCCGGGCATAGCGGCGGGTAAGCACTTGGGTCTGCTTAATCGCCTCGTCCTCCCCGATCGTGCCGTGCAGCTGGGCGATGGCCTGCGAGTAGCCGATCGCGCGGCTGGCGGTCACCCCGCGCTCGAGACCCGCGCCGATCAGTGCCTCGACCTCGGCGAGGAGGCCGCCGCTCCACATCATCCGCACCCGCTCGTCGAGCCGCTCGACGAGCTCGGCGCGCGGCACCTGCAGACCGAGCACTGTGGTCGGTGTCCAGAGCGCAGACTCGTCCGGCAGCCCCGACCCGAAGGGCTTTCCCGTCATCTCGATCACCTCGAGGGCGCGCACGAGGCGCCGGCCGTTGTGCGGCCCGATCGCCGCCGCCGCCCGCGGGTCGAGCTCGGCCAGCCGGCGGGCGAGCGTGCCAGGCCCGGCCTCGAGCAGCTCGGCCTCGAGCCGGGCGCGGATGACCGGATCGGTTCCGGGAAACTGGAAGTCGTAGATGACCGACGAGACGTACAGCCCGGACCCGCCGACGAGGACCGGCACGGCGCCGCGTTGGCGGATCTCGTCGATGGCCGCGCGGGCCGCCAGCTGGAAGTCCGCGACGCTCGCCTCCTCGGTGACGTCAAGCACGTCGAGCAGGTGGTGCCGGATGCCGCGCCGGTCGGCGACCGGCAGCTTGGCCGTGCCGATGTCCATGCCCCGGTACATCTGGGAGGCATCCGCGTTGACGATCTCGGCCGCACGCCCGGCATCCGCCAACCGCTCCGCAATGTCGAGGGAGAGCCCGGACTTGCCGGTGCCGGTGGCGCCCACAACGACGATCAGCATTGGCTCTGGCCGGCGCTCGATCAGCGTTCGCCGTCGGACGGGTCGTAGATCGGCGCCGTCGAAATGCGCAGGGTCGGCAGCCCGAGCGAGACGCGGCCCGGTGGCGAGGGCACGGCGCCCGCGGGAGACGGCACACCGCACGAGGCGGCCTCGGCGCGGTCCCACGCGTCGCCGGCACGGGTGCGGCGGATGGCGAGCGGCGAGTGGTCGGCACTGTCAGCGATGAGGTGGAACGGCTTGGCATCGCTGATCACGAGGGTGACGACATCGCCCGGGCGCGGAATGTCGCTGTGCGGCGGCACCTCGAAGTGCACAAGGCGGGAGTCCTCGGCGCGGCCGGAGAGCCGATGGGTGCTGGCGTCTTTCTTGCCCTCGGCCCCGACGAGTACGTTGACGGTGTGGCCGACGAGCTTCTGGTTCTCCTCCCAGGAGATACGGTCCTGCAGGGCGGTGAGGCGCTCGTATCGCTCCTGCACGACGGCCTTGGGGATCTGATCGGCCATCGTCGCCGCGGGCGTTCCCTCACGGATCGAGTACTGGAAGGTGAACGCCGAGGCAAACCGGGCCAGCTCCACCACGCGGAGGGTCTCCTGGAAGTCCTCCTCGGTCTCGCCGGGGAAGCCGACGATGATGTCGGTGGAGATCGCGGCGAGCGGGATTTTCGCGCGCACCCGATC
>JAJAZI010000200.1 GCA_026785785.1 Microbacteriaceae bacterium | reverse complement strand
CCTCCACGTATTCGCGCTGCTGCACGAAGGTGCGCGAACTCCGGGCGAGGGAGGCGTAGACCTCGTGCACCTCGCCGCCGCGAGAGGTGAGGCGCTCGACCAGGGTGCGCAGGGCGATGCGCTCCGCCGGCGTGAGCGAGCCGAGGGCGTCGCGGGTGAGCACTTCGTCGATCGAGCGGTCGAGTCCGGCGCTGCGCTCGGGGTTGATGAGCAGGGCGTAGAACGCGCCGAAGCTGCGGCCCGCCTCGTTGTCCTGCAGCACGTCGACGCCGCGGAACAGCGCATCGAGCACCTCGCCGCGCGCCCCGTCGCTCTCGATGATGTCGCGCCGGAACTGCACGTTGAGTGACTCGACATCGCGTCGTACCCTCGCGAAGTCGGCGGGCAGCTGCTCGGCGAGCAACAGGATGTCCCGGATGCGCTCGAGCGCGGCATCCGGGGCGACGACGTCGATGCGGCCCTCGCGGATGTTCGCGATCCGCTGGTCGAGCCGCTCGCGTTCGCGGGTGAGGGATTCGAGGCGGGAGGCGACGTCGGTGTCGGTGTCGGTCGCGAGCTGCTCGAGCTGGCCCATCACCGTCGTGAGGCGGCTCTCGGTGACCGAGCGTGGAGGGGAGACGATCTCGCTCGCGATGCGCAGCGCAGCCAGGGCGTCGGCAGAGAGCTCGTAGGTCTCTGCCGCGCTCGATCCGGCGCTTGCGGCACCCGTGCGGCGTTCGAGATAGCCGGCGTCGAGCCAGTCCGCCACATAGCGCTGGGGCGACTGCGGCAGCTCGTGCCCGGCCGCCCGCAGGGCCTCCAGGTCGTCGCCGATCCGCTCGAACAGCACGGTCGCCAGCACCCGCGCCTCGCCCGACTCGACGAAGTTCGCGTGCAGCACCGCGAGCACGATGGGGGCTTGGTTCGCGCGCAGCAAAGACCACGCGGAGTCTCTGCGAACCCGGTCGAACCGGGCCGCGCTCTGCACCAGGGCGGCATCGCTGCGGGTCATGGTTTAAGGGTAGCGAACTCGTGCGACGGGCGCAGGATGCACGTCGCACACGGCCTTGGTAGCGTTGCGGCGTGAACTCGAAGAAGGGTCCGAAGGGACGAAACCAGAATCCCCGCTCCCGCCCACGACCACGGGCGCGTCCGACTGCGCCCACCGCATCCGGCGAGCTGCCTGAAACCGACTATCTGGGTGGCCTTGATGAGGCGGTGCGCGACCCGCATCCGCTCGCGCTGCTCATGTTCGCGAGCGGCGTCGCTGCGGTGCTCGACCCGCGGCAGGGAAACCCCATGGATGCCGGCGGCGATAACTCGACGCCCACGCTCGCGGAGTTGATCGGCTCGTTCCTCGCGGCCGGGCTCCGATCCACCGACAACCTGTTGCTCGGGCTCAAGGAATTCGTGGCCGACGACCTCCTACAGAGGCGCATCCGCCGCGAGGTCGCGACGCGGAAGCATCCGGTTCCGGGCTGGCTTCTCCGCCTCGACCAGGTACGGCCAGACCGGGCGGTCGAGTCGACCCATGTGCTCGGTGATGGCGACAATGTCTTCGTCGGCGTGCAGTTGCCCGGGAAGCGCGAGATCACCCTGATCGCCTACATCGACCACAATCTGGGAACAATTGTCAAGGACGCTTTTGTCCTTAACCAGTCACTCGACGAGACGATCGAGGTGTGGCGGAGGCTCGACCAGGGCGCCACTACCCTGCGTGAGCTGACGCTGGCGGATGCCCGGGCCCGCATTGAACCGGCAATCGAGCAGGCCGCCCTGATGTTTCCGCCCTTCGAGTCGGAGACCTGGCCCATGGTGCGGCCCCTCACCGAGTGGGTGACCGGCATGATGCCCGACGGAGGCGCCGGCTATGAACGCCCAGAGTGGAGCGAGGACGCGCTCGACCAACTGAAGGACGACTTCTGCGCCTCGGAGTGGGGCGCCGTTCTCGACGATGAGGATCACCGATCGCTGCTGGGCGACTTCCTCTGGTTCGCTACCGACTACGGGCCAGGCGACCCGCTGCGCTGGAGCCCGGTTGCGGTGGAGATGATTCTCGAGGACTGGATTCCCCGGAAGATCGTCGCCGATGTGGACTACCTGGCCTCGGCTCCGGACTTGCTGCGTGCACTCATCCGTTACTCCCATTCTGTGCGGGGTGTTCCCGAAGAATTGACCCTGCAGACGCTCGCAGCGGTGGACGCGTCCGAGCCGGAATACCAGAAAGTGATCCGCACACCTCGCCATCAGGGAGCGCTGGCCCTGCTTGAACGGATCGGTGCGCTCGGGGCGATCGGTCATGAGATCGGCGACCGGGCCGACGCGGAGGATCAGAGTCTGGAGGAGTTACTGCTCTCCCGCCTCGCCTCGCAGGTGGGCGGTCCTGATGCTCTGGACAGGCTCGATGTCATCCCGTTGCCGGATGAGCCGCTCGCCGTCGCGGGGTTGCCGGCGGACATCGTGGATCGGGTACAGGCGGTCTGCGCCCTCGTCGATGGGTGTGCAGCGGCGCTCTTTGACACCCAGTTCCGCACTGCGGCCAGACGCGTGTTGACGCGAGCCGCGGCATCCGACCCCGCGATCTTCCGCCGCCAAGGCAAGCCGGGTACCGCGGCGGCTGCGATCTGCTGGATCGTCGGCAAGGCGAACGGAAGCTTCGACCCGGATCGGCTGCGGGTTCAGGACATGATGGACCACTTCGGGCTAAAGGGCAGCCCGACGCAACGCGCAACATCTTTTGTCGCAGCCCTCGGACTCGACTGGCACCACGGACGGCGGCTGCTGCGCGACCCGACACTGCTCACCTCGGACAAGCGGGGCGGAATCGTCACGCAGCGCGACCAGTACCGGGATCGGCTTGCGCGGGAACTATAGGGCCGCGACCCGCCGCCGACTCCTTGACAGGGATGTTGCGAAACGAGACCCACGAAGGCCATTGGAGCGGCGGGACTGGACGCCGTCGCATCGGCGGTACTCGTCCTCGTCGGTGCACGTCCGGCAATGGCCGACCACACGCACGTCAAGAAAATCGGCAACGGAAGCTGCGTCGTGATCGTCGAGGGCTCGGGTGAGGGCTCGGTCGAACTTCCCGCGGCCGTGTTCGACAACAACCCCAACGTGGACGTCGGTCAGGTCGCCGGGCGGCGCAGCCCGGCCGAGGCAGTCGGCCAGAGCCACGCGACCTCGCCCGACCTGCTCGGCTGGACTGTTCGCGAGCCCGTCTCCACCCTGGACGGCGGATTCACGCGATAGTCGATGATGCAGCGCGCGACGTCTGGTGCACCCGCCGTGCTCGCGCTACCGTGGCGCGATGACTCCCGACGAGCTCCGCGACCTGTGCCTGTCGCTGCCGCAGGCGGTCGAGAAGTTCCCCTTCGGGGAGGAGGCGTCGGTGTTCACCACCTCGGGCAATGGCAAGATCTTCGCGCTCTCCGGGCTGGATGCCGCCCACCTCACCGTCTCGGTCAAGTGCGACCCGGAGGAGGCCCTCGCGCACCGGGCCGCCCACAACGACATCACACCCGGCT
>JAJAZI010000199.1 GCA_026785785.1 Microbacteriaceae bacterium | reverse complement strand
GCCCGGATCTCCCGCGGACGCACCATCCGGGAGTTCGTGCTCGGCACGCTCGTCGTGCCCTTCGTCTTCATCCTCGTCTGGATCTCGATCTTCGGGAACAGCGCCCTGGAGATCGTCATGGGCGGCAACGCCGAATTCGGCGAGGTGGCGATGAACACCCCGGAGCGGGCCTTCTACTCGCTGCTCGCCGAATACCCCGGAACCCCGATCACCGCCGCGATCGCGACGTTCACCGGGTTGCTGTTCTATGTGACCTCGGCCGACTCCGGCGCGCTCGTCATGTCGAACTTCACCTCTCGTCTCAAAGGCACAGAGACCGACGGGCCCAAGTGGCTGCGCCTGTTCTGGGCGATCACCACCGGTGCGCTCACCCTCGCGATGCTCGCCGTCGGTGGAATTCCGACGCTGCAGAACGCGACCATCATCATGGGGCTTCCGTTCTCGGTGGTGATCATCTTCATCATGATCGGCCTCTACCGCGCGCTCAAGGTCGAGAAATCCCTGACCGAGAGCTACCAGTCGAGCCTGCCGGGACTCCTGTCGGGTCGCGCGGGGGACGCTGGCCGCGGACGAAACTGGCGCCAGCGACTGGCTAGGGCGATGAGCTACCCCACCGCACGCCAGGCCGAGCGCTTCGTCGTGAACATTGCTGGCCCGGCCCTGCGCGAGGTCCACGAGGAGCTCGTCGCCCAGGGAGCCGACGTCACCCTCACCGAGGGGACGATCAACGAGTACAAGATTTCGCACATCGAGTTGCTCGTCTCGATGGGGGAGGAACGCGGCTTCCAATATGAAATCCGCCCCGTGAGATACGACACTCCCTCCTTCGCCGTGCGGGCCGCATCGGCGGAAGACAGGTACTACCGCATGGAAGTCTTCTCGCTCGAGGGCAGCCGCGGCTACGACCTCCTCGGCTACACCATGGAACAGGTGATCGCCGATGTGCTCGACCACTACGAGACGCACCTCGAATTTCTGCACCTCAACCGCGAGGAGCCGGGCAACACGGCAGTGACGGTCGACTGAGTTTCGGCCACGTCCACGATTCACGCATCACCGGAGGCACCAATGAGCACCACATCCACCCTCTTCATTGACGGAGGTTGGGTCGCGTCGGCCGATGGCGGTACCCGTGACATCCTCTGCCCCGCGGACGGCGAGCTCGTCGGAACCGTGTCCGAGGCGACGACGGCAGATGTCGAGGCCGCAATCGCCGCCGCGCGCGCCGCGTTCGACCGGGGCGACTGGTCGGCCGTGCCCGCCCCGGAGCGCGGCGACTTCCTGCTGCGCGTCGCGGCGGGGCTGCGCGAACGGAAGGACCAGTTTGCACGCGCCGAGACGCTCGACACCGGTAAGCGGCTCGTCGAGAGCGAAATCGACATCGACGACATCGCCGCCTGCTTCGCCTACTTCGGCAAGCTTGCGGGACAGGATGCCGGTCGGATCGTCGACGCGGGCAATAGCGACGTCGTGAGTCGCGTCCAGTACGAACCGGTCGGCGTCTGCGGGCTCATCTCTCCGTGGAACTACCCACTTCTCCAGGCGGCATGGAAGATCGCTCCGGCGCTGGCCGCCGGGAACACCTTCATCCTCAAGCCGAGCGAGCTGACCCCCCACACGGCGATGCTCATGATGCAGCTGCTCCACGACCTGGGGCTCCCACACGGGGTCGCGAACCTCGTGCTCGGCGCGGGCGCCGTCGCGGGGGCGCCCCTGTCAACTCACCCCGACGTGGACATGGTGTCGTTCACAGGTGGGCTCGAGACCGGTAAGGTTATCGCCGCCTCCGCGGCCGCGACCGTCAAGAAGGTCGCCCTCGAGCTCGGCGGCAAGAACCCCAACGTGATCTTCGCCGACGCCGACTTCGAAGCGGCCGTCGACAACGCGCTCAACGCCGCATTCGTGCACTCCGGCCAGGTATGCTCGGCCGGTGCGCGACTGGTCGTCGACGCATCCATCGCCGGAAGATTCGTCGACGAGTTGGTGCGCCGTGCTCAACTCATCCGGCTCGGCGGCCCGTTCGACCCGGATGCCGAGACCGGACCGCTGATTTCGGCTGCCCACCGCGACAAGGTGACCGCCTACGTCGCGAAGGGCGTCGCTGAGGGCGCGCGCCTCCGTTGCGGTGGCACCTGGGGCGAGGGGGAGCTCGCGAAGGGCTTTTACTACACCCCGACCGTTCTCGATCAGGTGCGGCGCGGCATGTCTGTCGTTGTCGACGAGGCCTTCGGACCCGTCGTCACCGTCGAGACCTTCGAGACCGAGGACGAGGCCGTGGTGATCGCGAACGACACGGTATATGGGCTCGCGGGCGCCGTCTGGACGCAGGATGCCGGCCGCGCCCAGCGTGTTGCGAATCGCCTCCGCCACGGCACTATCTGGATCAACGACTACCACCCCTACCTGCCGCAGGCCGAGTGGGGCGGCTTCGGCCAGTCCGGAGTCGGTCGCGAACTCGGCCCGACAGGCTTGGCTGAATACCACGAGGCCAAGCACGTCTACCAGAATATCAATCCCCAGGTCACGGGCTGGTTCTCCGGCACCGACCCGGCCACGAAGGGCACCCCATCAACTCCTCAGCAGTGACATCGACCGAATTCGACTACGTCGTGATCGGCGGCGGGTCGGCGGGCGCTGCCGTCGCCGCGCGGCTCAGCGAGGACCCTGCAGTGCAGGTCGCCCTCATTGAAGCGGGGCCCGACGACCGCGGCCTCGACGTAATTCTGCGCCTCGACCGGTGGATGGAACTGCTCGAATCCGGCTACGACTGGGACTACCCGATCGAGCCACAGGCCAACGGCAACTCGTTCATGCGCCACTCCCGCGCACGGGTGATGGGCGGATGTTCCAGCCACAACTCCTGCATCGCATTCTGGGCGCCGGCGGAAGACCTCAACGACTGGGCCGCGAAGCACGGGGCCGACGGGTGGGACGCGGCAAGCTGCTTCCCGTTCTACCAGCGGCTCGAGACCAACGAAGACCAGGACGAGCACCACGGCCATGACGGACCGGTGCACCTCATGAACATCCCCGCGAAGGACCCATCCGGCATCGCCCTGCTCGACGCGTGCGAGCAGGCGGGCATCCCGCGCACCCGGTTCAACTCGGGGCACACCGTGGTCAACGGCGCGAACTTCTTCCAGATCAACCGGCAGGCCGACGGCACTCGCGCCTCGTCATCGGTCTCATACATCCACCCGATCGCGGACCGGGCGAACTTCACGCTCCTGACCGGGATGCGCGCGCGCGAGTTGCGCTTCGACGAGAACAACCGGTGCACCGGCGTCGACGTCGTTGACTCGGGCTTCGGCAAAACCACCACCATCACCGCGCGCACGGAGGTCATCCTCTCGGCCGGTGCGATCGACTCGCCGAAGCTGCTGATGCTCTCGGGCATCGGGCCGGCGGAGCGACTGCGGCAGCACGGCATCCCGGTCCGCGTGGACTCCCCCGGGGTCGGCGAGCACCTGCAGGACCACCCGGAGGGTGTCATCCAGTGGGAGGCCAAGAAGCCGATGCCGACGACCTCGACCCAGTGGTGGGAGATCGGAATCTTCACAACCACCGAGGACGGCCTCGACCGCCCGGACCTCATGTTCCACTACGGCAGCGTGCCGTTTGACATGCACACGGCCCGCCAGGGCTACCCGACGACCGAGAACGGCTTCTGCCTGACCCCGAACGTCACTCACGCCCGCTCGCGCGGAACGGTCACCCTGCGCAGCAGGGACTACCGCGACAAGCCCAAGGTCGACCCGCGGTACTTCACCGACCCGCACGACATGCGGGTGATGATCGCCGGCATCCGCAAGGCACGCGAGATCGTCGGGCAGAGCGCGATGTCGGAATGGGCGGGGGAGGAGCTCTACCCGGGCATCGCGGTGCAGACCGACGAGCAGATCGCCGCGTACATCGCGGCCACCCACAACACCGTCTACCACCCCGCGGGGACAGTGCGGATGGGCGCCGCCGACGACGCGATGTCTCCGCTCGACCCGCAGCTGCGGGTCAAGGGCGTGACGGGGCTGCGCGTCGCCGACGCCTCGGTGATGCCGGTGCTCACGACCGTGAACCCCAACATCACGACGATGATGATCGGCGAGAGGTGCGCGGACCTCGTTGCCGCCGACCGACGTGTCGCCGTGGGGGCGCTTTAGCTGGGAGGCCAGCCAGTGCTAGCCGAGGCCGTCGCGCAACTCCTTCACGAGGGACGCGACGACGGCCTTGAGTGACCCGCCAGCCTCCTCCGCGACGCGCAACTGCCGCTGGTAGCTCGCCCCATTCTCGAGAATCACGGCGATGTTGGCGAGCTCCTCGAGGCAG
>JAJAZI010000198.1 GCA_026785785.1 Microbacteriaceae bacterium | reverse complement strand
GCATGGCTTTCATCGAGGCGCGTGACCTGGTCAAGACCTACCTGCCGAAGGGGGCACCGATCGTGCACGCCCTCGACGGGGTGAGCCTGTCGGTGCCGCAAGGTACGGTGACGGCGCTGCTCGGTCCGAACGGGGCGGGCAAGACCACCGCGGTGAAGGTACTCACGACTCTGATTCGCGCCGACTCCGGCAGTGCCTCAATTGACGGCATCGACGTCGGAGACGGCGCCGACGAGGTGCGCCGCATGATCGGCGTCTCCGGCCAGTACGCCGCCGTCGATGAGAACCTCACCGGCTTCGAGAACCTCGACATGGTCGGCCGGCTCTACCACCTTGGCGCGACGGAGTCCCGGCGCCGGGCGAGGGAGCTCATCGACGTCTTCGACCTCACCGAGGCGATGAACCGCCCCGTGAAGGGATTCTCGGGTGGGATGCGCCGGCGGATCGACCTCGCCGGCGCGCTCGTCATCAATCCCCGGGTGCTCTTCCTCGATGAGCCGACGACCGGGCTCGACCCTCGCAGCCGGCTCGGCCTGTGGGAGATCATCACGAACCTCGTGAACGAGGGCACGACGGTGCTGCTCACCACCCAGTACCTCGAGGAGGCCGACCGGCTCGCCGACGACATCGCCGTGATCGACCACGGCAAGGTCATCGCACAGGGCACCTCCGACGAGCTGAAGTCGTCGATCGGCGGGCAGCGGGTCGCGCTGAGCCTCGTGACCGAGAACGACAGCGATGCGGCGATCGAGATCCTTCGCGCCGTCGGCTCGGCCGACCCCGAGGTGTCGACCGACCGGCGCGCCATTGCCGTGACGGTCGCCAATGGCCCCGCCGCCCTGCGGGCCGTGCTCGCGCAGACGGAGGAGAGAAACATCCGGCTGCATGACGCCGGCATGCAGCGCCCCACCCTCGACGACGTGTTCCTGCAGCTCACGGGCCGCGCCGCCACCCTGAACGACGACAAGGACAAGGCATCATGACGACGACAGCGCCCGCGAAGGCGCCCACCGCGCCCTCCGCCTCCGGAGCGGCATCCTGGTTCTCGGACGGCTGGATCACCACGCGTCGCAACCTGATCAAGATCAAGCGCGTGCCCGACATCCTCGTGTTCACGACGCTGCAGCCGATCATGTTCGTGCTGCTGTTCAGCTATGTCTATGCGGGCAGCATCGACATCCCCGGCAGCAACTACAAAGAGTTCATCATGGCTGGCATCTTCGCCCAGACGGTCGTCTTCGGGTCGACCTACTCGGGCTCGGCGATGGCGCAAGACCTGAAGGAAGGCATCATCGACCGGTTCCGCACCCTGCCGATGAGCCCGTCCGCCGTTCTGGTCGGACGCACCAACGGGGACCTGCTGATCAACGGCATCTCGATGGCCGTGATGATGGCGACCGGGTTCATCGTCGGATGGCGCGTGCGCTCGAGCTTCCTCGAGGCCCTCGCGGCGGTCGTGCTGCTGCTGCTGTTCGCGTACGCACTGTCGTGGGTCATGGCGTTCCTCGGCATGATCGTGCGCAGCCCCGAGGTCATCAACAACGTGTCGTTCCTCGTGTTGTTCCCGCTCACCTTCATCTCGAACGCCTTCGTGCCGAGCGAGAACCTGCCGACGCCGTTGCGCATCTTCGCGGAGTACAACCCGGTGTCGGCCCTCGTGCAGTCGGCGCGGGAGCTGTTCGGCAACATCCCGCCCGATGCCCAGGTCGGCGACTCGTGGATGCAGCAGAACCCGATTCCGACGGTGCTCATCGGAATCGTGGTGGTGCTCGCGGTGTTCGTGCCGCTGTCGATCCGCAAGTTCTCGCAGATCAGCTCGCGCTGAGCGACACTGGAGACAGCAGCCCAGCAGGACAACCGCCGGAAGGAGTCGGGATGGCCCTCGAAACACGGCACATCATCGTCTGGATCGATTGCCCCGCATTCGACGTGTACCAGTTCGCCTCCAACCCGGAGAACCTCCCCTCGTGGGCGTCGGGGCTCGGCCAGACCGTCGAGAACGTCGACGGCTCGTGGATGGTCGACTCGCCGATGGGCCGCGTGGAGGTCTCGTTCGTCGGATCGAACTCGCTGGGCGTGCTCGACCATCGGGTGACCCTCCCGTCGGGCGAGAGCTTCTGCAACCCGATGCGCGTGCTTCCCGACGACGAGGGGTCCGAGGTGGTCTTCACGCTGCGGCGGCGCGACGGACAGAGCTACGAGGAGTTCTGCGCCGATGTCGAGGCGGTCGAGGCCGACCTCGAGAGGCTCAAGCACACGCTCGAGGCCGCCTGAGGGGTCTCCTTGGCTTCAGCGTCCGGGAGGCCCGAGCGCGAGCAGCGTCGCGAAGATCGCGACGAGCGCGACGACGAAACCGGCGGCGAGCAGCACCGGGTGGCGTAGCACCCCACGCAGCATCCGATCCACCGCGGTGCCGTCGCGGGGGTCGTCGGATGCCGTCGTGCGCCACGCCCCGTCGAGGAGGTTTCTGCGCTCGAGCCAGCGGTCGAACGGCACGGTCGCGTAGGGGACGACCGCGGTCAGGCACGCCCCGGCGATCAGCCGCACGCTCCACCGCTGGTTGAGCCCGACAAGCACGGCGGTCATCCCGTAGCCAAGGAAGACGAACCCGTGCAGGAAGCCGCCCACCCGAACGCCGAGATCGCCCGCGTCGAGAACGTACTTGAGGATCATCCCGGCGATCAGCATCGTCCAGGTCACGGCCTCGGCGATCGCGACCGTGCGGTACAGGCGACGTGGCGGGAGGCGGGACGGGGCAGCGACG
>JAJAZI010000197.1 GCA_026785785.1 Microbacteriaceae bacterium | reverse complement strand
TCCCGCACCGAGGTGAGGTCGGCGAGGTCGAGCCGCCGCACCTCGACCGATCCGGCGATCGCGCCCGCAGCATCCGCTCCGCGCTCCGGGTCGCGCACGGCGAGGACGACGTGTGCGCCGCGGCCGGCCAGCGCCCTGGCGGCTTCGAACCCGATCCCGCTGTTGCCGCCGGTGACGATGACGGTGCGGCCGGCGAGTTCGGGAAGGTCGGCGGTAGTCCAGGTGGGTGCGGGCATGTAGCAACCGTAGTTCGTGGATCGTGAACGTAGTCTGGTCGTCGCGTGCCCGTCGGCACGTCTCGTCCCTGCCCCTGGAGGTCATTGTGCCGCTCGTCGACAACGCCGTGTATGTGGGTGGCCACCGCACCGAGAACCCGCGCAGCGTCGAGGAGACCTTCGAGGTGCTGCGGGAGCGCAAGGGCATGGCCTGGATCGGGCTCTACCGCCCGGACGCCGAGGAGATCAGGAGCGTCGCCACGGAGTTCGGCTTGCACTTCCTGGCTGTGGACGATGCGCTCGCCGGTCACCAGCGAGCGAAGCTCGAGCGCTACGGCGACACCCTGTTCGTCGTGTTGAGACCGGCCCGGTACCTCGACGCAGAAGAGAAGGTGGAGTTCGGCGAGTTGCATGTGTTCCTCGGCCCCGGATTCGTGGTCACAATTCGGCATGCCGAGTCGCCCGATGTCAAGAGGGTGCGGCGGCGCCTCGAGGAGAATCCGGAGTTGCTGGCCCTCGGCCCCGAATCGGTGCTCTACGCGGTGCTCGATCAGGTCGTCGACGAGTACGGCCCGGTGCTGGCAGGCCTCGAGAATGACATCGACGAGATCGAGGACCAGCTTTTCGCGAACGACGCCGAGGTGTCCCGCCGCATCTACGAGCTCCATCGCGAGGTCACGGAGTTCCAGCGGGCATCGTTCCCGCTCGTCGCGATGCTCGAGAGTCTGCTTCGCGGCTCGGACAAGTACCAGCTCGACCTCGAGCTCCAACGCTTGCTGCGAGACGTTCTCGACCATGCCCTCAAGGTGACGGAGCGCGCCGACGCGTTCCGCCTGTTGCTGCAGAACGCTCTCGCGGTCAACACCACGCTCGTGAGCCAGCAGCAGAATGACGAGATGCGCCGGTTGACCGAGGCGAGCCTCGCCCAGAACGAGGAGACTAGAAAGTTGTCCGAGACGACGCTCGCGCAGACCGAACAGACCAAGAAGATCTCCTCGTGGGCGGCGATCCTCTTCGCCCCGACGCTCATCGGCACGATTTACGGGATGAACTTCGATGTCATGCCTGAGTTGCACTGGACGTTCGGCTATCCCCTCGCGGTCGTGGCGATGGTCGCGATGGGCGGGGTGC
This sequence comes from Microbacteriaceae bacterium, assembly GCA_026785785.1. Lineage (GTDB taxonomy): Bacteria > Actinomycetota > Actinomycetes > Actinomycetales > Microbacteriaceae > Marisediminicola. The sequence goes on along the minus strand of JAJAZI010000197.1, from coordinate 2,470 downwards.
TCTACTCGGTGTTCAAGACGAAGCGCTGGCTGTGAGAGAGCCTGATGACATCGATCTTCAGCAGAATCATTCGCGGTGAAGTGCCGGCGAGGTTCGTCTGGCGCGACGAGGTCGCGGTTGCCTTCCTGACGATCGAACCGCGCTCGCCCGGGCATGCGCTCGTGGTGCCGCGCGTCGAAGTCGACCGCTGGCTGGATGTGGGCGAGCAGACGATGGCGCACCTCATGGCGATCGCGCACAAGATCGGCGAGGCGCAGCGGGACGAGTGGGGCAGCGACCGTGCCGGGCTCATGATCGAGGGCTACATGGTGCCGCACGTGCACATCCACGTGTGGCCCTCGTGGTCGCCGTACGAGTTCCACCCGGCCGGGATCGACCGGGCGGCCGACCCCGCCGACCTCGACGAGGCTGCAGCCCGATTGCGGGCGCGGATGCGCGCGCACGGGCACCGCGGCTTCGTTCCGGACGAGTGAGCCCCGGGGGCACCCGTGTTCGGGGCGCGTAGGCTGAGAGGCAACGAAAGGCACCACAATGCACGGTGAGTTCAAGGTTCCCGGCGGCAAGCTCGTCGTCGTCGATCTCGACGTCGAACAGGGCACGATCGCGAACTTCCAGCTCGCCGGAGACTTCTTCCTCGAGCCCGACAGCGCGCTCGAGTCGATCAATGCGGCCGTGAACGGTCTGCCGGAGACGAGCGACGCCAAGCGCATCGCCGCGGCGGTGCGCGCCGCGCTTCCCGACGACGCGCTGCTGCTCGGCTTCTCGCCGGAGGCCGTCGCCGTCGCCGTGCGCCGCTCGCTCGCGCGAGCCACGAACTGGGGCGACTACAACTGGCAGCTCATCCACGGAACGGCCTACTCGCCGCTCATGCAGATGGCGCTCGACCAGGTTCTCGCCGAGGAGGTCGGTGCCGGTCGCCGCGAGCCGACCCTGCGGCTGTGGGAGTGGGATGCGCCTGCCGTTGTCATCGGAAGCTTCCAGTCGGTGAAGAACGAGGTCGACCTCGTGAACGCCGACAAGCACGGCTTCTCGGTTGTGCGCCGGATCAGCGGGGGCGGGGCCATGTTCATGGAGGCAGGCACCGCGATCACCTACTCGATCTACGCGCCGTCCGATCTCGTCCAGGGCATGACCTTCGCCGATTCCTACGCCTACCTGGACGAGTGGGTCATCGTCGCGCTCAAGAGCCTCGGGATCGACGCCTCGTACCAGCCGCTCAACGACATCACGAGCCCAACCGGCAAGATCGGCGGTGCCGCGCAGAAGCGCCTCGGTACCGGCGCCGTGCTGCACCACGTGACTATGAGCTACGACATGGATGGCGACAAGATGGTGCAGGTGCTGCGCATCGGCCGCGAGAAGATGAGCGACAAGGGCACCAAGAGCGCCGCGAAGCGCGTGGACCCCCTGCGCAGCCAGACCGGCCTGAGCCGATCGGCGATCATCGATCAGATGGTGGCCACGTTCACCGGACTCTACGATGCGAGCCCGAGCAGTGTCACGCCAGACGAACTCGAGAAGGCGTCGGTGCTCGTCGTCGAGAAATTCGGCACGGAGGACTGGCTGCAGCGCGTTCCCTAGGGTGCGCTGGCCCTGCGCTGCTGACGCTCCCCGTACTCGGGATTGCGGCGGATGAAGTCTCGCACGAAGCCGCAGTCGGCGACGACCCGGTAGTCGGTCTCGTCACGGATGCTGTCGAGGACCTGTCGAACCATCAGCGCCCCGAGACCCGATCCGCGCAGTCGCGGTGTGATCTCGGTGTGGATGATGTGGATCTCGTCGCCGATCACACGGTAGTCGGCGAGGCCCACCTCCTCGCCGTCGACACTGAAGAGATACTGGCTCTCCGCCACGCGGTTCCGAAGTTCAGTCATCGATCCAGCGTACGTTCGTGCGCCGGATGCGGCAACGCGAGTGCGAGAGAATGGACCATGCCCGCAGACTGGACCCCGACATCCGCCAACCGGGTGATCCAAGGCGACAACCTTGCCGTCGTCTCCGCCCTGCCCGACGGCGCATTCACGGCCGTCTACCTCGACCCGCCGTTCAACACCGGCCGCAGCCAGTCCCGCCAGGCGACCACGAGCGTGCGGTCGGTCACCGGCGCGATCACGGGCTTCAAGGGGCAGCAGTACGATCGCATCCGCGGTGATCTGATGAGCTACGACGACCGCTTCGAGGACTACTGGTCGTTTCTCGAACCCCGTCTAGCCGAGGCTTGGCGCCTGTTGTCCGACGACGGAACGCTGTACCTGCACCTGGATTACCGCGAGGCGCACTACGCGAAGGTGCTGCTGGACGCGCTGTTCGGCCGCGAGTGCTTTCTCAACGAGATCATCTGGGCCTACGACAATGGGGCCAAGAGCAAGAGCCGCGGGCCGGCCAAGCACGACACGATCCTCGTCTACGTGCGCAATCCGGCGAACTACCACTTCGATTCGGCAGGCGTCGACCGCGAGCCGTACATGGC
>JAJAZI010000196.1 GCA_026785785.1 Microbacteriaceae bacterium | reverse complement strand
AGGCCGTCGCGCAACTCCTTCACGAGGGACGCGACGACGGCCTTGAGTGACCCGCCAGCCTCCTCCGCGACGCGCAACTGCCGCTGGTAGCTCGCCCCATTCTCGAGAATCACGGCGATGTTGGCGAGCTCCTCGAGGCAGCCGAGCCGCGCGGCGATCGGTTCGAGGCGCACGACCATGTCACGCAGGTCCTCCTTCACCGGGCGCTCGTTGCCGGCGGCATCCTCGATCACGATCGCATCCAGCCCATAGCGCGCGGCACGCCATTTGTTCTCGCGGACGAACCATGCCGGCATCGTCGCAATCTCCTCGCCGCGGTCGAGAGCCGTCGACAGCTTCTCGACGAGGCACTGGGTCAGGGCCGCGATCGCGCCGACCTCCAGCGTGGTTGCGAGGCCGTCGGAGACCCGCATCTCGAGGGTTCCCCAGCGGGCGGAGGGGCGGATGTCCCAGCGCAGCTCGTTGTAGTGGTCGATGACCCCGACGTGGAGCATGTCGTCGACCATGGCCTCATAGTTCGCCCAGGCCCCGAATTGCGGCGGCAGGCCAGCGGTAGGCAGCTGCTGGAACAGCATCGCCCGGCTTGATGCGTAGCCGGTCGCCTCGCCGGCGAAGAACGGGCTTGACGCCGACAGAGCCTGGAAGTGCGGCAGCCACTTCAGTAGGCCGTTCATGATCGGCATGATCTTGTCGCGGTTCTCGATCCCGACGTGAACGTGGACCCCCCAGATCATCATCTGCCGCCCCCACCACTGGGTGCGGTCGATGAGGGTCTGGTAGCGCTCCTTGTCGGTGACCTGCTGCATAAACCACTGGCTGAACGGGTGGGTTCCGGCGCACATCAGCTCGACCCCCAACGGGTCGGCGACCTCCCGTACAGCATCGATGGTTCGCGACAGGTCCGCGACCCCGTCGGCGACCGTGCGGTGCACCCCCGTCACGACCTCGACCGTGTTGGTGAGCAGCTCGGCGGTGATGTGCGGGTTATCGTCGCCGTTGGGGAGCTCGACCGCGCCGAGGATCTCGGGCGCGGCCGGCGAGAGCTCGCCGCTCGCGTGGTCGACGAGCGCGAGTTCCCACTCGATGCCGAGCGTCGAGCGCTCGGACTTCGCGAAGTCGATCTGCACGGTGCCGCCTCCGTCAGGGGTGCGCCACTCACCGGGCACAGTCCTCCTATCTTGCACCTGGTGCGGCGAGGAATGGTCCGATTCCCGCGTGGGTTTTAACCCGGATGCGGATAGCGTTGCCCCGTGACCCTCCGAGCGCCCGTGCCGCCTGTTCGACCCGTTGGCGGCATTCCCCCACTCGTGCTCCTCGCCATCCTCGTCACGATCCTCGCCTGGGCAAGTGCGTTCATCGTCATCCGCGGCGTCGGCCCGCACTTCTCGGGCGGCGGCCTCGCGCTCGCGCGGTTGCTTGTCGGGTCGCTGCTGCTCGGGCTCCTGCTCATCGGCCGCCGCTGGGTCGCGCCGACCCGCCGGGAGTGGCTGCTGATCACCGGGTTCGGCGTCGCCTGGTTCGGGGTGTACAACATTGCGCTGAATATCGCCGAGCAGACCCTGGATGCGGGGACGACCGCGATGATCGTCAATATCGGCCCGGTGCTCATCGCGTTCGGGGCGGGAGTGTTCCTCGGCGAGGGCATCGGCAAGTGGCTCGCGATCGGCGCCGGCATCGCGTTCGCCGGGGTGCTCATGATCGGGGTCGGCTCGGGCGGAGGCAGCCTGGGCGACGGGTCGGGGGTGCTCTGGTGCCTGGCAGCGGCCGTGACCTACGCCTTCGGGGTGCTGCTGCAGAAGCCCGCCCTCCGACGGCTTCCCGCGGCGCAGGTCACCTGGCTCGGCTGCGCGATCGGCGCAGTCGCGTGCCTGCCGTTCGCGGGGCAACTCGCGGCCGACGTGCGTGACGCTCCAGCATCCGCCATCGCTGGCGCGGTCTATCTCGGGGCCGTGCCCACCGCGCTCGCCTTCAGTACCTGGGCTTACGCCCTCTCGCGCATGCCGGCGGGCCAGCTCGGCATCTCGACCTATGTTGTTCCGCCGCTCGTCATCGTTCTTGGGTTCCTCGTGTTCACAGAGGTGCCGACAGTGCCCGCGATCGTCGGGGGAGCTGTGTGCCTCACCGGGGTCGCCTTGTCGCGGCGCCGCTCGCGCGTGCACTGACGGGCATATTGACCGGGGTGTTCCCGGGCGCGCCGATTCTCTGACAGAATGGTCAGTCGAGTCCTCGCATGCCCGACCCTCTAATCAGGCGGCGAGAGATTCCCTTAGAGCTCGTGTCGAGTGTGCCCCCACGCTCACGCCATCAGTTCAACCACTCAAGAAACCTCAGGAGAATTGTGGCTGTAAAGATCCGTTTGAAGCGCATGGGCAAGATCCGCGCTCCTTACTACCGTATCGTCGTCGCCGACTCGCGCACCAAGCGCGACGGCCGTGCCATCGAAGAGATCGGCATCTACCACCCCACGCAGGAGCCCTCGGTCATCGAGGTCAAGTCCGACCGCGTGCAGTACTGGCTTGGCGTTGGCGCCCAGCCGACCGAGCAGGTCGCCGCGCTGCTGAAGCTCACGGGAGACTGGGGCCGATTCAAGGGCGACAAGGATGCCGTGAGCACGGTCAAGGTCGCCGAGCCGAAGGCCGTCTTCCAGGTTGACGAGAAGAAGAAGGCGGTGCTTAAGCCCAAGGCCAAGGTCGAGGCCCCCGCCCCGAAGGTCGAAGAAGCGCCCGTCGCCGAAGCTGCCGCGGCTTCCGACGAGACCGCCGCACCCGAGGCTGACGCTGCCGCGTCGGCCGACGCCGACAAGGCGTAGCCAGTGCTGGCCGGAGCGCTCGAGCACCTCGTCAAGGGGATCGTCGATCATCCTGACGACGTACAGGTTGTTGAAAAGAACTCCCCGCGCGGCGACGTCCTCGAGGTGCGCGTGCACCCCGAGGACCTCGGCCGTGTGATCGGACGTGCTGGCCGCACAGCGAAGGCGCTCCGCACTCTCGTCTCGGCGATCGCCGACGGCAAGCGAGTGCGCGTCGATGTGGTGGATACCGATTTCTAGTCAGTCCCCCACGGGCCAGACGCAGCTGCGGGTTGGGCGCCTCACCAAGGCGCACGGGCTCAAGGGTGCGATCAAGGTCGAGCTGTACACGGATGACCCGGAGCGAAGGTTCGCTCCGGGATCCATGTTCCAGCTGCAGGTACCCACCTCGTCGCCCTGGCACGGGAAGACCCTCGAGCTCATCGAGCTCAAGTGGTACAACAGCCACGCTGTCGCATTCTTCAAGGACGTACCCGACCGCTCGGCGGCCGAGGCGCTCATCAAGGCGATCCTCTGGGTCAACCAGGACCTCGCCGAATCTCCGGCCGAGGACGATGCCTGGTACGACCACCAGCTCGTCGGTCTCGCGGTCATGCGCGACGGCGTCAAGGTTGGCGAGGTGAGTCGCGTCGACCACTTCCCGGCCCAGGACCTGCTCCTCGTCGCGACGGAGTCGGGCGCCGAGGTGCTCGTCCCGTTCGTGAAGGCGTTCGTTCCCGCCGTCGACGTCAAGGCCGGAACCCTGACGGTGACCCCGCCGCCCGGGCTCTTCGAGGAACTGCCCGAGGAAGAGGTGCCCGACGTGGAGCTCCCCGACGACGTGTCGACGACCGAGGACGATCAGGCCCCCGAGGGGACCGTCTAGGTGGAAGCGATGCGCATCGACATCGTGACGATCTTCCCGGAGTTCTTCTCGGTGCTCGACGTCTCCCTGCTCGGCAAGGCCAGACAGGCCGGACGCATCGGGCTGGGCGTGCACGACCTGCGCGACTATGCATACGACCGCCACCGCACCGTCGACGACACCCCGTACGGCGGGGGAGCGGGCATGGTCATGCGGCCGGAGCCCTGGGGTGACGCGCTCGACAGCATCCTCTACGCCAGCGAGGCGCGCGGCGTCGCCGACCCCGTCATCATCTTCCCATCGCCGGCGGGCGAGCTGTTCACGCAGTCGATGGCGCAGGAACTCTCGACCGAGCGCCAGCTGATCTTCGGATGCGGGCGCTACGAGGGCATCGACCAGCGTGTCGTCGACTACGCGTCCACGCGTGTGCGGGTGCGGCTCGTGAGCATGGGCGACTACGTGCTCAACGGCGGCGAGATCGCGACGATGGCGATGATCGAGGCGATCGGCCGCCTCATCCCTGGCGTCGTCGGCAATCCCGCGAGCCTCGTCGAGGAGAGCCACTCCGATGGGCTGCTCGAGTATCCGAGCTACACCAAGCCTGCCGTCTGGCGCGGCCTCGAGGTGCCCCCGGTGCTGCTGAGCGGCAACCACGGCGCAATCGCGGTGTGGCGCACGGAGCAGCAGCTCGAGCGCACACGCCGGGTGCGCCCGGACCTGCTTCCGCCGGCCGAATAGGGGCGCGCCGGGTCAATCGAACCTGCGGCGTGGCTTCGCAGCGCCGTCCCGCCTGTGTGGCGCGCGCCGACTGCCCAGGTTTGCTCCTGCGCAGCCGTGGGGGCCAGGGGCGTCACCTCTGCGTCTCGTGCTCTCTTGCACGGGGACTTCTCCTGCACAGGGTCTTCTCTTGGACAGGGTCTTCTCCTGCACTGGGTCGTCTCTTGCACCGCGTCTTCTGCTGCACCGCGTCTTCTGCTGCACAGGGTCTTCTCCTGCACCGCGTCTTCTCCTGCACAGGCCCTGTGGGGAGATTCTTATCCCCATCAGCTCTTTCCTCTTTCGAAAGTATGTTCGAAGTGGGAGAATTGTGGCATGGAACAACTCCCGAACACCCTCCGCGGGGCCGCCGATACGGTCGCTGCCCTCGGGGCGTCCGCGGGGGAGTTCACCGCCCTGGACACCGTGTCCCTGTTCGCGGCGCAGCGCTCGGT
>JAJAZI010000195.1 GCA_026785785.1 Microbacteriaceae bacterium | reverse complement strand
CCGTAGCCCTCGGCGAGTTCGGTGACGCCGTAGGCGAGGAAGGTCGCGGCGAGGGCGACGAACCCTTCCGCCTGCTCGGCGAGGGCGAACCGGCCTGCTTTGTCGGAGAAGAAGGCCTTGCTCAGCAGCCAGCCGACCGCGAGCCCGATCAGCACGCCGACGCTGAGCCGCCAGACGACGTCAACGAGGACCCAGTCGAGCAGCCAGGCCGCCGGGGCGACGCCGACGAGGCTGATGGCGATCGCCGCGTAGGTGAAAGGGAACGCGAGGCCGTCGTTGAGCCCGGCCTCGGAGGTGAGCGCGAATCTCGCCTCGTCGTCATTGTGGTCGGGGTCGGACTGCGGCTCGCTCACCTGCACCTCGGTCGCGAGCACCGGGTCGGTCGGGGCCAGCGCCGCGGCCAGTAGCGCGGCGCTCGCGACCCCGAGCCCGAGCGCGGCCCAGCCGAGGATGCCGACGGCGAGCATTGACAGCGGCATCGTGATCGCGAGCAGCCGCCAGGTCGATGACCAGGATCGCCAGCCGACAGGCCGGTTGAGCGCGAGCCCTGCCCCCATCAGGGAGATGATCACGCACACCTCGGTGAGGTGGAGGGCGATCGCGTTGTTGTCGATCGGGTCGGGATCGGGGAGGTCGGGAAGCAGCACGAAGGCGAGAATGCCAGCGCCGAGGAACACCATCGGCATCGAGATCGGCGCGCGGCCGAGGAGGCGCGGAAGCAGCGCCGCGGCAAGGGTGGCGACGCCGATGGCCACAAAAATGGCGCTGGCGCCGTCGAACTCGATCACTCGCACAACTTTATGCTGGCAAGCTAGACCGAGTGACCCGACGACACACTTTCCTCGCCCTGCTTGTCGTCGTCATCTGGGGACTCAACTTCGTCGTGATCGACGCGGGGCTCGCGGATGTTCCGCCGCTCGTCTTCGTCGCCCTCCGGTTCCTGCTCGTCATCGTGCCCGCGATCTTCTTCATCAGGCCGCCGGCGATCGGCTGGCGCAACATTCTGGCGATCGGCGCGTTCCTCAGCCTCGGCCAGTTCGCGCTGCTCTACCTCGCACTGGCCCTGGGGATGCCGGCCGGGCTCGCCTCGCTGCTGCTGCAGACCCAGGTCGTGCTCTCGGTGATCGTCTCGGCGATCGTGCTGCGGGAGCGGCCGACGAGGAGGCAGCTGGTCGGCATCATCGTCGGGATGGTCGGCCTCACTGTCGTCGTCGTGGGGCACAGCGCCGCCGCCCCCTGGCTGCCGCTCGTCGTCACGATGCTCGCGGCGCTGGCCTGGGCGATCGGCAACGTGCTGAGCCGGCGCGCGAAGGCGGCATCCGGTCTCTCGCTCGTCGTCTGGTCGGGGCTCGTCGTTCCGATTCCGAGCCTCGCGCTCGCTCTCATCGTCGACACGCCCGCCGTGGTGATCGACTCGATCGTGAACATCTCGCTCGTCGCGATCTTCAGCACCATCTACACCGCCGTGGCCGCCTCGCTCATCGGCTACGGCATCTGGAACTCGCTGCTCGCGAGATATCCGACGAGTTCGGTCGTGCCGTTCACGCTACTGATCCCGATCATCGGGATCCTCGCCGCGTGGGTCGTGCAGGGCGAAGAGCCCACCGCAAGCGAACTCGTCGGCGGCGCCATCATGCTCGCCGGTCTCGCCACCGCGGTGATCACACGGGTGCCGTTCACGCGGGCTGCGCCCGTGCCCGACGCGGTCGCGGCAACGCGCGGCGACTAACCCTCGGCGGTTCGTGCCCGTCGCGATTCACCCGTCGCGGCTCGAGTGCACGTCGCCGAGGAGGATGTCGAACTCGATCGTGCCGGTCCACATCGGTCAAGGATGTCACGCGCGCGGCGCCTCGGCCAGAGCAGTGCCCGCGCGACCGAGTTGGGAAGGAGGGGTGGGATGAGCGACCAGCCGGCCATCGCCGATGAGCTCGAGGACCGCACCCCGAGTGAGCTCGCGGCGGCCGCAACGCGCGCGCGGCGGAGACGCGCTCGCGGAAGGATCGGCGGCTGGCGGATGCGATTCGCCTGCTCCCAAAGCGGGCCGCGTCGGCGTGGGTCGTCAACGCGCGCGGGCAGCTACGACGTGCGCTGGAATCGGTCGGATTCGAGGAGGTCGACCTCACCGATGCGGTGGCCACGGCGGAGGGGGTTCCTGGGCTAGAGCTTGCGTCCGCGGCATCCGAGCGGGGCCGGGAGCGCTCGCGCGATCTCGAGCCGGCACCGGCGGAGCTCGCCGGCGTGGAGCTGACTGAGCTGAGGGACGAGCTCCAGGGTGTCGAGCACGACATCAGAGCCGCGCTTGAGGAGCGCCTCGACCGGCTCAGCTGATGATCAGTCGTTCCCGATGGCGGTCGTCGGGGTCGCGATCTGCCAGCGTCCGACGCGTCCGTCATTCAGAACGGTCTCGATCTCGCGCCTCCCGGGGAAGATGATCTCGCCCGCGTGACCGAGTCGATTGTCGATCTTCTGGGTAAGGGTCTTGAGCGGATAGACCAGCGTGGCGTAGGCTGCGACGTCGTCGAACTGGAGAGAAAAAATGGCCATGATTGCCCGCTTGTGACGCCGGGTTGATGCGGCGACCCCCGGCCTCGTCGAGGCCGCCTCGACTGCCGCACCGGCCTACGAGGAGAGGTCAACCCGAATGAGCACCTTGCCGACGACGCCGCTCTCGACCGCGGCATGCGCCTCGGCCGTGTGCGCGAGGTCGAAATGGTGCAGCAGCAGGCCGGCCTGCTCCCCCACAGGCAGGGCTCCGTCGAGGATCGCGGCGGTGATGTCGGCGGCGGCGCCATCCAGCGCCTCCTGCCCGACCGTGTAGAGCAGCACAAATTGGTAGCGGATGTTGAGGCTGAAGTGCGGACGCACATCGAGCGTCATCGAATCCCCGCCGTTGTTCGCGTACACCGACACCGATCCCCGGTTGCGGATGACGGCGAGGTTGAGCGTCGAGTTCGGGCCCGGAGCCACCTCGACGATCTGGTCCACGCCGTCCGGTGCGATGCGACGGATCTCCGCCGCGGCATCCGACTCCCGGTAGTTGACGATGTGGTGGGCGCCGGCCGCCGCGGCGAACGCCGCCTTCTCGGGCGAGCTAACGGTCGTGATCACCGTCGCTCCAGCCCAGCGGGCGAGCTGGATCGCGGCGTGGCCGACCGCACCCGCGCCACCGGCGATGAGCACGAGCTTGCCGTCGAGGGCGCCCGGCTGCAGCCGGCGCGGGCCGTCCTCTGCCACGGTGAGCGCGCGGTGCGCCGTGATCGCGGGCACGCCCAGGCTCGCTCCGAGCTCGAAGCTCGCGGCGTCCGGCAGCGGGTAGACCCGCTCGGCCGGCAGAACGGTGAACTCCTGGGCCGTGCCGCCCGCCGCCCGCTCGAAGGCGGCGAGCGCGAGCCACACGCGGTCGCCGACGCGCACCCGGTCGACGCCGTCGCCGACGGCATCCACCGTTCCGGAGCCGTCCTGGTTCGGCACGACATTCTCGAACGCGAGCGCCTCCCCCGGGCGGCTGCCTCGGCGGGACTTCCAGTCGGTGGGGTTCACCCCGGACACGGCGACGCGCACGCGCACCTCGCCCGGCCCGGGCTCGGCGAGGTCGCGCTCGACGAGGTGCAGTACACCGGGGTCACCGGTCTGGCTGTAGATGATCGACTTCATGATGGGGGCAACGCCACGGGGCGATGGATGCTTCCGGTTCCGGGCGATCCGGGGGATCCCGGAGTAAAATCATTGCCATGGGAAGCTCCCGGACCACCACCATCGTCGTCGGGGGCGACGACGCGCCCGAGATCATCCACGTGCTCGACGCTTTCGCGAACGTTCGCGGCGAGAGCTTTGCCGATGTGTCCGATGACGAGGTGCAGCGCTGGATTTCCCACGCCGCCTCCCCCTATCTCGTGCACGACCGCGACCCTCTCGAGCATGTGGCCGCGGCGTGGGTCGAGTTCTTCGACGACCTCGCCACGATGGGCACGCTCGATCTCGAGGTCGACCGGGCGGTCGGCGCCCTCGAACGTGGGAGCCTGAGCATGCCCGACTACTACGTCGTGGTGGACCCGGAGCGGCTCGCACCGACGTGGAAGCACTGGTGGCTGGGCGTGCTGCCCGACGTCGCACCGTCGCGCGTGATCCCGTGGGACGGCGACGGGCCCACCTCGCTCGCCCGCCTGCTGCGCACGCTGCCGACGAGCCGCCAGTGGCCCGACCCCGGCCCGTGGCTGCGCCGTGTCGCGCGGGCGGTGCCCGACCGGATCGGGCTCGGCGAGCATCCGGCGCTCTGAGCGCCGCCGGCGCGGCTCCACGCTACTTGCGGTACTTCTCGTCGACCACCTTGGGGAACACCCGGCCGAACAGCACGTCGAGCACCCAGGCCGCGCCCCGCCAGCCGATCAGGAAGACGCCGAGCGCGATGAAGGTGATGAAGACGAATCGCGAGTCGGTCGGCTCCCCGGTCACCAAGCGCAGCAGCATCCCGACCGCCGCCGTGGAGCCCCAGACGATGATGCCTTTCCACAGCACGGCGCGCGGCGCCTGCCAGACCCGCCCGGCGGCCCAGCCGACGAGCACGCCGATGAAGAAGGGAAGCCCCTCGACGAGCCGCTCCCCGAGCCCGCTGCCGCGTGTCTCCCGGCCGGCGTAGATGAACAGGAAGACGACCATCAGGTCGAGCAGAAGATACGCGACGACGGATGCGGCGCGGGCTCGCTTCGATTCCATGCAGCCAGCGTATGCCTGCTCGGGCAAAAGAACCTGCGCTGGAAAATACCTCGGCCCAGGCTCCGGGGGGAAGCGGCGAACGGACCCTCGGGCTCCGTCGTCCGCGTCGTGCGCGTCGTGTTTGTCGCCAGAGTCGGAATCCGACGGCAGATCGAAGCATCCCTCTCCCGCATTCCCCGCACTACCGGCGAGGTTCAGCCCGGCTCCGCGCGAGTTCCGACTTTGGCGACATCGAGTCGATCCAACACGGCCGCAACGGAGTAAATTCGACCCATCGGAGGGCGTCATGAAGAAGTTCGGGGACGATGCGCATCCAGAATCGGGTGCCTTCGAGGGAGCCTTCGAGGGTGCCTTTGCCGACGGCAAGCCGGAGAGTTCGGGCCGGTTCCACGGCGGGATGAAACAGGGCGAGTGGAAGTACTTCTACCGCAACGGACGGCTGAAAGCGCTCGGCGTCAACGACGACGGCAAGCTGACCGGGCACTGGGTGTGGT
>JAJAZI010000194.1 GCA_026785785.1 Microbacteriaceae bacterium | reverse complement strand
GGACCGGATCAACGGCCCCAACCTGGCCGAGAACATTCTGCCGACCCGCTCTCGGGCGACGCTCGTGCTGCGCAAGAACGCGCAGCACGCCGTGGACCACGTGCTGGTGCGCAAGATCTAGACGATTGCACTGGGCGCGCTGGGCGCGCTGGGCGCGTCGCGCACCCCAGCCACGCTGGGCACGCTGAGCACGCTGGGCGCGCTGGGCGCGTCGCGCACCCTAGCCACGCTGGGCACGCTGAGCACGCTGAGCACGCTGAGCACGCTGAGCCCCCCAGCCACGCCGGTCCCAGTCCTGATCCGGCACCGTCTCCGGCACCGCCACCGCCTCCGGCACCGGCACCCCCGCCGTACGATTGTGCCCGCTCGTGACATGAGCCCCCGCTCGTGCGGGCGCATTCGTCACAAACAGGCACAGACCTATCGCCCTGGCGCACTCACGACTGGGTGCTCGGCGACCTCGACCTCTGAACCGACCTCCAGCGCGAGACCCGCCCCCATGCGAGACCGACCTCCATGCGAGACCGACCTCCAGCGCGAGACCGACCTACAGCGCGAGCTGCTCCCGCACGATGTCGGCGAGCTCGTAGGCGATGCGGTCGGCTGTCGACTGCTCGGTCGCCTCGACCATGACCCGCACGAGGGGTTCGGTGCCGGATGCGCGCAGCAGCACGCGTCCGTTCGTCCCGAGCTCCGCCTCCGCGGCCGCGACAGCTGCGGCGACGCCCTCATTCGAGGCGAGGGCGCGCCGATCGACACCCGTCACGTTGATCATGATCTGCGGATAGACCGTCATTACCGAGGCGAGCTCGGCGAGCGACTTCCCGGTGCGGGCCATCTCGGCCATGATGTGCATGCCGGTGAGGATGCCGTCGCCCGTCGTCGCGAAGTCGCTCATGATGACGTGGCCGGACTGCTCGCCGCCGAGGTTGAGGCCGCGCTCGTTGAGCGCCTCGAGAACGTAGCGGTCGCCGACCTTCGTCTCGACCATCGTGATGCCGTGCTCGGCCATCGCGACTTTGAGGCCGAGGTTGCTCATGACCGTCGCGACGAGGGTGTTCTCGCGCAGCAGGCCGCGCTCCTTCATCGACAGCGCGATGATCGCCATGATCTGGTCGCCGTCGACGACCTTGCCGGTCGCATCCACAGCGAGGCAGCGGTCGGCGTCGCCGTCGTGGGCGATCCCGAGGTGTGCTCCGTGCTCGAGCACCGCTGCGGCGAGGCCGTCGAGGTGGGTCGAGCCCACACCGTCGTTGATGTTGAGGCCGTCGGGGTCGGCTCCGATGACCGTGACCTTCGCCCCGGCGTCCGTGAATGCCTCGGGCGAGACGCCGGCGGCGGCGCCGTGGGCGCAGTCGAGAACGACGTGGAGCCCGTCCAGGCGGTACGGCAGGGCGCCGAGCAGGTGAAGTACGTAGCGGTCCTCGGCATCGGCGAAACGGCGGATGCGTCCGACCTGCACCCCGGTGGGGGCGAGCTTGGGCTTGCCGAGCGCCGCCTCGATACGGTTCTCGACGATGTCGGGCAGCTTCGTGCCGCCCTGTGCGAAGAACTTGATCCCGTTGTCGGGAGCGGGGTTGTGCGACGCGGAGATCATGACGCCGAAATCCGCGCCGATGTCGCCGATGAGGAACGCGGCGGCGGGAGTGGGCAGCACTCCGGCATCCAACACATCGACGCCGGACGACGCCAGCCCCGCGGCCACCGCCGCGATGATGAATTCTCCCGAGATCCGTGGATCCCGCGCGACCACCGCGACGGGGCGGCGCCCTGAGGCGCGCCGCCCGTCCGCGATGCTTCCTTTTCCGAGAACGACCGCTGCCGCCTGCGCGAGGCTCAGCGCGAGCTCGACCGTGAGGTCAGAGTTCGCGAGTCCCCGAACGCCGTCGGTACCAAACAGACGTGGCATGAAAGGCAGCCGTTGCCCGAAGCGTGATTAGCGCTTCGAGAACTGAGGAGCCTTACGCGCCTTCTTGAGCCCGGCCTTCTTGCGCTCCTTGACGCGGGCGTCACGGCTGAGGAAGCCAGCCTTCTTCAGGATCGCGCGGTTGTTCTCCTCGTCGATCAGGTTCAGCGAGCGAGCAATGCCGAGGCGCAGCGCGCCGGCCTGGCCGGAGGGGCCACCACCGGTGATGCGCGCGATGACGTCATAGCTGCCGACGAGGTCGAGCACCTTGAACGGGTCGTTGATGAGCTGCTGGTGCAGCTTGTTCGGGAAGTAGTCCGCGAGCTCGCGGCCATTCACCGTGAAGGTGCCCGAGCCGGGAGTGATGCGCACGCGGGCGATGGCCTGCTTGCGGCGGCCCACGGCCGCGCCGGGAACATTCAGCACAGCGCGGGGCGCTTTGGGAGCCGTGTCAGCGGCGCTTTCGGTCGAGTAGTTGTCCTGTGCGACCTCGCCGAGAGCGACGCTGTCGAGGGAGTCTGAAATCTTCGCCATGAGTAAAGGAATCCTTTTGCTTTAGTACTGGCGGCGCTACTGCGCGACCTGGGTGAGGGTGAAGGTCGTCGGCTGCTGTGCCGAGTGGGGGTGCTCCGGGCCTGCGTACACCTTGAGCTTGGTCAGCTGGGCGCGGCCGATCGAGTTCTTCGGGAGCATTCCGCGGACGGCCTTCTCCACTGCACGAGTCGGGTGCTTCTCGAGCATCTCCGCATAGGTGGTCGCCGTCAGGCCGCCCGGGTAGCCCGAGTGGCGGAAGGCCTTCTTCTGCGCGAGCTTCGAACCCGTCAGGGCGATCTTCTCGGCGTTGATGATGATGACGAAGTCGCCGGTGTCCATGTGGTTGGAGAAGATCGCCTTGTGCTTGCCGCGCAGCAGCGAAGCCGCGTGGGTCGCGAGGCGACCGAGGACGATGTCGGTCGCGTCGATGATGAGCCAGTCACGCTGGATTTCATCGGGCTTAGGGGAATAGGTGCGCGTCACAGTAGTGCTGCTTTCTGTCGAAATGAGGTGTTCGTGAATCCCACTCCGTGGAACGTTCCCGATGGGAACCTTGCCGGTGGAGGGCTCAACTTCGGATGTCGCGCTAGATGAGCGCAGGCACCAACGCACAAGGTTAGTCCACTTCGCCTCGTACGGTCAAACTCGCCCCGGCGTCGAGCGTTCGGCGTCGAGCTTCGGGCGTCGGTTGCGCGTCAACTCGGCGCGCGCCGCAAGGGCCTCGGCCGTCTCGGGGTAGCCGACCTCGACGAGCACGAGCCCTTTGGCCGGCATCACCTTGAACTCGCTGCCGCGGACGAGCTCGTCCCGGATACCGACGAGCCTCTCGACCGGAAGGTTGCCCTGCCCGGCCGCGACGCAGGCGCCGACGAGCGAGCGCACCAAGCTGTGGCAGAAGGCATCCGCCTGCACCCGCGCGACGAGCACGCCGTCCACGTCACGGTCCCACCAGAACTCCTCGAGGGCGCGCACCGTCGTCGCCCCCTCGCGCGGCTTGCAGTACGCCGCCCAGTCGTGCAGGCCGAGCAGCGAGGCCGCCGCCTGGTTCATGAGGCCGACGTCGAGGGCGGCCGGGTACCAGAGGGTGCGGTGCCGCTCGAGCGGATTGCGCGGAGCCGCGGTGTCGGCGATGCGGTACTCGTACCGTCGCCAGAGGGCCGAGAACCGCGCGTCGAAGCCGGGCAGCGCAAGCGCGCTCCGCGCCACATACACGTCGCTGTCGAGCCCCGCGATGCCGTTGATCCGGCGGCCGAGCGACGCCGGCCCGTCGTAGACCCGCCCGGCGAGCTTGCCACGCCGGGGCCGGTCGAGGCTGCGCAGCTGGGCGGGGGTGAGGTCGAGGTGGGCCACCTGGCCGGTCGCGTGCACTCCGGCATCCGTTCGTCCGGCGACCACGAGGGACGCTACGGGAGTGTGCCGGCGCAGGATCACGCCGAGGGCGTCTTCAATCGCGCCCTGCACGGTTCGCACAGTCGGCTGCGTCGCCCAGCCGGTAAAGTGGCCACCGTCATAAGCGATGTCGAGGCGGATGCGCGTAGTCGGCGGTTCCGACCGCGGCTCGCCTGCTTCCTCCGGATTCAACACGCAAACGAGTCTATTGGCGCCTGAGGGGACATCCCGCAGGGGACCGGGGGGAAGGGGGAGCTGATGTCCATGCTCACCGCCGCACCCCTGCCGGCATCGGTTCGGGCGGCCCGGTTCGCCGGTCTCGACGGGCTGCGCGCGATCGCGGTCGGCGCGGTTCTCGTCTACCACCTGACCCCCGGCGTGCTGCGCGGCGGCTTCCTCGGCGTCGATCTGTT
>JAJAZI010000193.1 GCA_026785785.1 Microbacteriaceae bacterium | reverse complement strand
GTCACCTTGGTGGCCGGATGCGCGGCACGGGATGCCGAAGCCGGCGCTGCCGCGTCGACGCCGGCTGGGTCCGGCGCTACGCCCTGCTCGTCGAGGCCGCCCTCGATCGGCCGGTGACCGTGCAACAGTGCGCGCGCGACGGCACCGCCAGCTCGGCCCTGCGGTCCTCCCGCGAGTCGGATGAGTCGCTGCGGATTGCGTCCCTGCGAGCGGACGGGCCTGGAACCGACCCAGCTCCGCTGACGGCGGCGACGCTCAGCGAACCGTCTCGAGCCCGATCTCGATGAGCTCGTCGATGAGTTCGGGGTAGCTGAGCCCGGTGGCCATCCAGCACTTGGGGAACATCGAGATCGGGGTGAAGCCCGGCATGGTGTTGAGCTCGTTGATGACGAAGCCCGAATCTGTGAGGAAGAAGTCGACGCGGGCGAGACCGGCCGCCCCGATCGCCTCGAAGGCGAGAGCCGCGAGGCGCTGCATCTCGACGAGCTCGTGCGGAGTGAGCGAGGTCGGGCAGACGAGGTCGACGCCTCCGGCATCGAGGTACTTGGCGGTGAAGTCGTAGAAGCCGGCGCCGCGCACGATGATCTCCCCGGCGACCGAGACACGGGGTGCCTCGCCGCGTCGTCCGCCGATCACTCCGCACTCGATCTCGCGACCGACAAGCCGGGCCTCGATGAGCACCTTGCTGTCCTCGACCAGGGCAAGGGCCATGGCAGCGGGGAGATCCATGGCCGAGTCCGCGCGGGAGACCCCGACGCTCGAGCCGGCACGCGCCGGCTTCACGAACACGGGCCAGCCGAGGGCATCGGCCGCCGAAACGACGACGTCGGGGGATGCCGCCCATTCGCGCGCCGACACGGTGCGCCACGGGGCGACGGCGATGCCGGAGTGCTGGAGCAGGGTCTTGGAGAAGTGCTTGTCCATGCCGACGGCCGAGGCGAGCACGCCGGCGCCGACGTACGGCAACCCGATGAGCTCGAGCAGGCCCTGGATGGTGCCGTCCTCGCCGAACGGCCCGTGCAGGATCGGGAACACGATATCGATGTCGCCAAGGCCGCGGGTCGCGCCCGCAGCATCCGTCACGGTCAGCGCGCGCGAGACCGAGGAGACCGGCCAGTGCACGCGCGTGCCGTTGTCGGGCACGCTGGGCAGGGTCTCCGGGTCGAGGGCGAACGATGCGGGATCATCGGGCTGCAGGGTGAACGCGCCGTCGACCGTGATGCCGATCGGGATGACGTCGTACTTGCCCCGGTCGATCGCCGCGAGCACTCCCCCGGCCGTGGCGCAGCTGATCGAGTGCTCGCTCGAGCGGCCCCCGAACAGCACGGCGACGACGAGCTTTCCCGTGCCGTTGTCGTGCGTCACTCAGGACTCCGGTCGTGGTTCGTCGCTGTCGGTCGTCAGGTGGGGAGCGATGTCGCGCGGGTTCATTGTACCGGCGAGCACCTGCGCCACCTGCGCGACGATGGGCATGTCGACGCCCTTCGCTTGGGCGAGCTTGAGCACGGGGGCCACCGAGGCGAGCCCCTCCGCGGTCTGGTTCATCTGCGCCACGACGTCGGAGAAGCTGTAGCCCTGGCCGAGCAGCCGCCCCGCGGTGTTGTTGCGCGAGAGCGACGACTCGCACGTCGCGATCAGGTCGCCGAGGCCCGCGAGGCCGGAGAGCGTCTCCGCGCGCGCGCCATAGGCGACCGCGAAGTCGGTCATCTCGACAAGGCCCCGGGTGATGATCGAGGCCTTCGTGTTCTCTCCGTAGCCGACGCCGTCGACGATGCCGATCGCGACAGCAATGAGGTTCTTGAGCACGCCACCGAACTCCGTTCCGATGACGTCGGTGTTGACAAAGGAGCGAAAGTAGGGGTTGGTCGCGGCGATCGCGACCGCTGTCGCCGTCTCCATGCTGGTCGAGGAGACGACCGCGGCCGTCGGCTGCTCCTTGGCGATCTCGAGGGCGAGGTTGGGGCCGGATGCCACCGCGATGCGGTCCTCGTCGATATCGAGCACCTCGCGGATCACCTCGCTCATGCGCATCCCGGTGCCCTTCTCGACGCCCTTCATGAGGCTGACGACGATGGTGTCCTTCGGGATGAGCTCGCGCACGATGAGCAGGTTCTCGCGCACCGACTGGCTCGGCACCGACACGAACACGTACTCGGCGCCCTCGAGCACGTCGGGCAGCAGCGAGCTCGACCAAAGCCGCCGCGGCAGGTTGATGCCGGGCAGGTAGTCGCTGTTGCGCTTGCTCTGCGAGATCTCGCGGGCGAGCTCCGGGCGGCGTGCCCAGATCGCGACGTCGGAGCCGCCGTCGGCGAGGATCTTGCCGAAGGTGGTCCCCCAGCTGCCGGCGCCGAGCACGGCGACGCGGCGGGATCCGGGTGAGACGATCCGGATGGGCATCGTGTTGATCAAAAGCGGCCGGTCTCTTTCTGGTTGTTCTTCGAGGGGTCCCAGCGCTGCGCCGGGGCCTTCTCGCCGCGGAGCTCCTCGAGCAGCACCGTGATGGCATCCATCACGAGCGTGGTCGCGGCGGCCAGCGCCTGGCTATCGAGCGGCTTGCCGCGGAACGCCGACAGGTCGACGGGGTCGCCGACCTTCACGTGGATGGTCTTGCGGGGGAAAAGGCTGATTCGCTTGCCGTAGCGGGGCATCACGAGCTGCGTGCCCCAGTGGGCGATCGGGATGAGCGGAATGTCGGCTTCGAGCGCCATCCGCACCGCGCCGGCCTTGCCGCGCATCGGCCACATGTCGGGGTCGCGGGTGAGCGAGCCCTCGGGGTAGATCACGACGGCGAGCCCGTCGTTGACGATCTTGCGGGCCGCCACGAGCGGGTCGTTGCCACGCATGGCGCCTGCGCGCTCGACCGGGATCTGGCCGGAGGCGCGCAGCAGGGCGCCGAGCACCGGGTACTCGAACAGGCTTGCCTTGGCCAGGTACCTCGGCATCCGGTGGAGCTTCCACATGACGATGCCGACGACGACCGGGTCGATCTCGCTGTAGTGGTTCGGCGAGAGCACGAACGCGCCCGTTTTCGGCATCTTGGCGCCGTCGTGGATGCGATAGCGCGCCACGAGGTGCATGAACGGCAGCAGCAGAACAGCGAGGAACCGGAAAATTGGGGTCTTCTCGGACGGGTGCTGGGACAACTCAGCCTTCGTAGACAAAGTCGGCACCGAGCGTCTCGAGCTTGTCGATGATGTGCTCGTACCCGCGGCTGATGATGCCGATGTTGCTGATGACCGACTGGCCCTCGGCGCTCAGCGCCGCGATGAGGTGACTGAACCCGCCCCGCAGGTCGGGAACGTAGATGTTCGCGCCGTACAGCTTCGTCGGGCCGGTGATCACCGCGGCCTGCTCGAAGTCCCGGCGGGCGACGCGGCGCGGGTGGTCGGGCAGTCCCTCCTTGTGCACGACGATCTCTGCGCCCATCTCATTCAGGGCATCGGTGAATCCGAAGCGGTTCTCGTACACCGTCTCATGCACGATCGACACGCCGTGCGCCTGGGTGAGGGCGACGATGAGCGGCTGCTGCCAGTCGGTCATGAACCCGGGGTGCACGTCCGTCTCGATGGTGACGGGCTTGAGGTCGCCGCCCGGGTGCCAGAAGCGGATGCCGTCCTCCTGCACGTCGAACGCGCCGCCGACCTTGCGGAAGACGTTGAGGAAGGTCATCATCTCGGTCTGGCGGGCTCCGCCGACGAAGATGTCACCGTGGGTCACGAGCGCGGCCGCGGCCCAACTGGCGACCTCGTTGCGGTCGAACAGGGCGCGGTGGTTGTAGCCGTCGAGTCGATCGACGCCCTCGATCAGGATCACGCGGTTGGGTTCGACCGAGATGATCGCGCCCATCTTCTGCAGGATCGCGATGAGATCCATGATCTCGGGCTCGATGGCCGCGTTCTTGAGCTCGGTGGTGCCCGTAGCCAGCACCGCGGTCAGCAGCACCTGCTCCGTCGCGCCGACGCTCGGATAGGGCAGCTCGATGTCGGCGCCCGTGAGGCCATTCGGCGCGGTGAGGTGGATTCCCTCGAACCCCTTCTCGATGACCGCGCCGAACTGGCGCAGGGCGTCGAGGTGGAAGTCGATCGGCCGGTCGCCGATGCGGCATCCGCCGAGGTCCGGGATGCGGGCCTCGCCGAGGCGGTGCAGAAGGGGACCGCAGAACAGGATGGGGATGCGGCTCGCGCCCGCGTGCGTGTCGATCTCGGCGAAGTGAGCGCTCTCGACGCGGCTCGTGTCGAAGCTCAGCTCGCCCGGGGCGGGACTCGTGACCTTCACCCCGTAGACCTCGAGGAGTCCGCGTACGACTCCGACGTCACTGATCTCGGGAACCCCCCTGAGCAGGCTCGGGGTGTCGCCGAGCAACGCGGCGACCATGGCCTTGGTCGCGAGGTTTTTCGCGCCGCGTACCTCGATGCGCCCCTCGAGGCGCTTGCCCCCGTTGATGACGATCGAGTCTGATTTCAGGCCCACACGTGCTCCTGCCTTTTGGGCATCCGTGACGAGAGGAATCATGCATTACACCTGCGCTGACTTTTGTTGGGGATGAGGAACTACTTGGCGGGGAGGGTTCTCGGCCGCCAGGATTCCCGACGTGCCTCGAACTGGGTGATGTGCGCCTCGTCGCGCAGAGTGAGACTGATGTCGTCGAGGCCTTCGAGCAACCGCCAGCGAGTGTAGTCGTCGATCTGGAATGCGGTGGTGAAATCACCGACGGTGACTGTCTTCTCGAGTAGGTCGACCGTGGCCTCGATGCCCGGCGACTGGGCGATGATGGCCCAGATCGAGTCGGCATCCGCCTCGCTGATCTCGCCCGCGAGAAGCCCCTGCTTGCCCGAGTTGCCCCGAAAGATGTCGCCGAACCGGGGGCTCAGCACCGCGGCGAAGCCGAAGTCGCGCAGCGCCCAGACGGCATGTTCGCGGCTGGAACCGGTGCCGAAATCGGGACCGGCAATGAGCACCCTCGCACCCTGGAACTCCGGCCGGTTGAGCACGAAGTCCGGATCCTGGCGCCACGCGTAAAAGAGCGCGTCGTCGAATCCGGTCTTGGTGATCCGCTTGAGGAACACCGCGGGGATGATCTGGTCGGTGTCGACGTTCGACTCGGCGAGAGGCGCCGCGATACCGGTGATGCTCAGGACCTTTTCCATCAGGCGTTCACCTCCTCGACCACGTCGGCGGGGCTCGACAGGGTGCCGCGGATCGCGGTCGCCGCGGCGACGAGCGGGGAGACGAGATGGGTGCGCCCGCCCTTGCCCTGGCGCCCCTCGAAATTGCGGTTCGAGGTGGAGGCGCACCGCTCCCCGGGGGCGAGCTGGTCGGGATTCATGCCGAGGCACATCGAGCATCCGGCGAAACGCCATTCGGCGCCGAACTCGGTGACGATCTTGTCGATGCCCTCCGCCTCGGCCTCGATGCGCACGCGCGCCGATCCGGGCACGACCATGACGCGCACGCCGTCGGCCTTCTTCTTGCCCCTGATGATCGAGGCAAAGGCGCGGAGGTCTTCGATGCGACTGTTGGTGCACGAGCCCATGAAGACCGCGTCGACGGCGATCTCCTTCATC
The DNA here is from genome assembly GCA_026785785.1 of Microbacteriaceae bacterium. Classification (GTDB taxonomy): domain Bacteria; phylum Actinomycetota; class Actinomycetes; order Actinomycetales; family Microbacteriaceae; genus Marisediminicola. Next base: position 2,277 of record JAJAZI010000193.1, on the reverse strand, counting down.
GGGGTGCCGGGGGCCAGGTCCATGTAGGCGAGGGCGCGTTCGGCCGCCGCGCGTTCGTTGCGGTCGGCAATCGACACGGGGTCCGGGATGCTGCCGCTGAGCGAGACGCCCTGGCCGGGGTTCGTGCCCCAGGTGACGAACGGCTCAAGCTCGTCGGCGTCGAGGAACACCTCGGCGTCGAACGCGGCATCCGCGTCGGTCGCGAGGGTATCCCAGTAGGCGACGGCGGCGTCCCAGTCGGACCCGGACGGCGCGTGCGGGCGCCCCTGCAGGTAGTCGTAGGTCGTCTGGTCCGGCGCGATCATCCCGGCGCGCGCGCCGGCCTCGATCGACATGTTGCAGATCGTCATGCGGCCCTCCATCGAGAGGGCGCGGATGGCGCTGCCGCGGTACTCGAGCACGTAGCCCTGGCCGCCTCCCGTGCCGATCTTGGCGATGATCGCGAGGATGATGTCCTTCGCGGTGACGCCCGGCCGCAGGGTTCCCTCGACGGTGATGGCCATCGTCTTGAACGGGGTGAGGGGCAGGGTCTGGGTCGCGAGCACGTGCTCGACCTCGCTCGTGCCGATGCCGAATGCCATCGCGCCGAAGGCGCCGTGCGTCGAGGTGTGCGAGTCGCCGCAGACGACGGTGATCCCCGGCATGGTGAGGCCGAGCTGCGGGCCGACGACGTGCACGATCCCCTGCTCGATGTCGCCGAGCGAGTGCAGGCGCACCCCGAACTCGGCGGCGTTATTGCGCAGGGCCTGAATCTGGGTGCGGCTGGTGAGGTCGGCTATCGGCTTGTCGATGTCGAGCGTCGGCGTGTTGTGATCTTCCGTCGCGATCGTCAGGTCGGGCCGACGCACCGGGCGACCGGCGAGGCGCAACCCGTCGAACGCCTGCGGGCTGGTGACTTCGTGGAGGAGGTGGAGGTCGATGTACAGCAGGTCGGGGTTGCCGTCGGCTCCCTCGACGACCAGATGGTCGTCCCATACCTTCTCTGCCAGCGTTCTGCCCACTGTCCCACCTTTCACATCGTGACGAGCGCGTGCGCTCAACCTCGTCATTCTACGTGCCGAGCATCCGACGGGGCACGCTGAAGGATTACTCGCCCATAAACTGGGGTCGATGCGCACCACAATGGCGCATCAACATCCGCCCACAAGGCCAGTCCCATAGGAGCAGTTCAATGACGATCCTCACGCCCACCCCCGTTCGTGATTCCCTCGACGGAATCGACCTCACCCACGAGCGCGTGCTCGTGACGACCGGCACCCGCTCCGGCCTCGTCGTCATCGTCGCCGTCCACTCGACGGCCCTCGGGCAGGCCCTCGGCGGCGCCCGCATGTGGCAGTACGAGAACTGGACGGATGCCCTCGCCGACGCTCTCCGCCTCTCAGCAGCGATGACGCTCAAGAACGCCGCAGCCGGACTCTCGCTCGGCGGCGGGAAGTCGGTCATCCGCATTCCCGTCGGCACCGTGCTGACCGACGCCCAGAAGCGCGACGCGATGCTCGACCTCGGCGATGCGATCGAGAGCCTGGACGGCGCCTACATGACCGCCGAAGACGTCGGCACGAGCGCCGAGCTGATGTCCATCGTCGCCGAGCGCACCGACCACGTCTGCGGCCTGCCAGCCGACCGCGGCGGAGTCGGCGAGCCGGCGGATGCGACGGCAGCCGGCGTCTACGCGGCCATCCTCGCAACGGTCGAGGCCCTCTTCGGTGCGAGGGAGATCGCCGGACGCCACCTTGTCATCTCCGGCCTCGGGCAGGTCGGCGGGCGTCTGGCCCGCGCTCTCGCCGCCGCTGGCGCGCGCCTCACGATCACCGATGTGAACCTCGCCACGCAGAAGCTTGCGGCAGAGATCGGCGCCGAGTGGGTCGACGTCGACTCCGCTCATACGGTCGAGGCCGATCTCTTCGTGCCGTGCGGCCTCGGTGGCGTGCTCAGCGAGCGCGTGATCTCGGAGCTGCGGGTGCTCGGCGTCGTCGGCGCCGCGAACAACCAGCTCGCCCACCGCAGCGGCGCGGCGCTGCTGGACGCGCGCGGCATCCTGTGGGCGCCCGACTTCGTCGTGAACGCGGGCGGCGTCATCTACCTCTCGATGGCCTCGGTTCCGGATGCCGACCTCGCCGCGGTCTCCCGCCGGGTCGACGCGATCGGCGAGACGGTCGCGGCGATCCTGGCAAGCTCGCGCGAGCAGGGCACCACGACCCTCGAGGCCGCGGAGCGCCTGTCGGCGGAGCGCCTGGGCGCGGCGGTCTGACCCTCTGACCGGCTCCCCCGTGTCGC
>JAJAZI010000192.1 GCA_026785785.1 Microbacteriaceae bacterium | reverse complement strand
GCCAACGGGCGGTTCACCGCGGTGGAAGACCTGCTCAGCGTGACCGGCATCGGGGACAAGACGCTTGCCGAGCTCCGGAACCTCGTAACGGTGTGATGCGCGATGACCCTGGACACGCAATCCCCTGCGCGTGCCGTCGGCGCCGATCTGCGGCTCGCTGTGCCAGCGGCCGTCGTGTGGATCGCCGTCGCTGTTGCGATCGGCGCCCCGTCGGCATCTGCCCCGATGGCCGTGGCCGGCTGGGTGCTTGCGGGTCTCCTGATCGGGGTCGGCCGCGCGACCCGCCGGCCTAGCGCGGCGATCGCGGCACTCGCGTTAGGACTCGCCGCCCTCGGGGTGACCGCGGCGACCGCCTCGGCTCCGCACCGGCAGCCGCCCGCTCTGCTCGAGGCCGCGCAGGCCGGCCGCTTCATCTCGGCCGAGGCCACGACCACCCAGACAGTGCTCCCCGGAAGCGAGTCGTTCACCGTCGACCTCGCCTCCATCAGCATCGGCCCCGAGGCCATCGCGGTCTCCGCGCCCGCGCGCGTGTTCGGAGCGGCCCCGGACGGCGAACTCGGCATCGGCACCCGCATCCGGGTGACGGGTACCGTCGCGGCGACGCCGCCTCAGGACCGGGTGGCGTTCCTCGTCTTCGCAAGCTCCCCACCTCTGACCGTCGTGGGGCCGCCACCGGGCCTCGACTGGGCGAACGCCCTGCGGGCTGCCTTTCGGGAAGCGGCGGCGGAGCTGCCCGGCGACGGGGGTGCGCTGCTGCCCGGGCTCTCGATCGGCGACACGAGCGCGGTCGGCGAGGAGCTCGACGCGGCGATGAAGACGAGCTCCCTGAGCCACCTCACCGCGGTGTCCGGCGCCAACTGCGTCGTCGTCATCGGCATCGTGATGCTCGCCGGGGCCGCGGTCGGGGTGCCGAGGGTCTGGCGGATCGGCGCCTCGATCGCCGTGCTCGGTGGATTCGTGGTGCTCGTCACCCCGGAGCCGAGCGTGCTGCGGGCCGGCACGATGGCGCTCATCGTGCTCGTCTCGCTCGCCGGAGGCCGGCCGGTGCGCGGGCTCCCCGTGCTCGCGCTCGCTGTGATCGGGCTGCTCGTTGCCGATCCCTGGCTAGCCCGCAGCTACGGCTTCGCACTCTCCGTGCTTGCGACGGCCGGGCTGCTCCTGTTGGCGGGCCCGCTCACCGGCGCACTCGGCCGATGGATCCCCGTGCCGATCGCGGCGGTGATCGCGATCCCGTTCGCCGCCCAGCTGGCCTGCCAGAGCGTGCTGATCCTGCTCGAGCCGTCGATCCCGAGCTACGGGGTGCTCGCCAACGCACTCGCCGGCCCCGCCGCCCCGGCCGGCACGGTGCTGGGCCTGCTCGCCTGCCTGCTGCTGCCGGTCGCCCCCGGGCTCGGGGTTCTCGTCTCCCAGCTCGCATGGGTGCCGTCGGCCTGGATCGCCGCCGTCGCCCAGTTCTTCAGCGGCCTGCCCGGGAGCCGACTGCCCTGGCTCGACGGTGTGTTCGGCGCAGTGCTGCTCGCGCTGCTCTCGGTGCTCATCGTCGTGGCCCTCGGCGATCGTGCCGACCACCCGGTCCGGCGCCGCGTCGCGGCATCCGTCATCGCGATCGTCGCTGTCGGGGCGCTCGGCGCGAGCACCGGCACGACAGCCCGCACGTGGCTCACGCGCCCCCAGGACTGGCAGTACGCCCAGTGCGACGTCGGGCAGGGCGACGCCGTCCTCGTGCGCAGCGCGGGAGAGACCGCGCTGATCGATACCGGGCCCGATCCCGAGCGGCTCGAGAGGTGCTTCGGCGCGCTCGGCATCCGCCGGGTCGACCTGCTCGTGCTCACCCACTTCGACCTCGACCACGTCGGCGGCGCCGGTGCGCTCGTCGGGCGGGCCGACCGGGTGCTCATAGGGCCGAGCGACGGGCCGGATGCCGACGAGTTGGTCGAGGTGCTCCGCGCCGGGGGAGCGCGGGTCGACGAGGTGAGCGGGGGAGCGACGGGCACGCTGGGCGAACTGCGGTGGAACGTGCTGTGGCCTCGGTCGCCGTTGCGCGGCATCGAACCGGGCAACGCCGCGAGCATCGCGATCGCCTTCGACGGCGTCGCGACCGGCGCGGCGGGATGCGGATGCCTCAGCTCGATCTTCCTCGGCGACCTCGACGACCAGGCCCAGGCACTTCTGAGCGCCACGGGCCGGGTGCGGCCGGTCGACATCGTCAAGGTCGCGCACCACGGCTCCGGAGACCAGGACGGGCGGCTCTACGCGAGGCTGCGGGCCACCGTCGGCCTCATCGGGGTCGGGGAAGAGAACACCTACGGGCATCCGACGCGCGAGGCGCTCGACCTGCTCGCGGCAGCCGGCACGGTGCCGGCCCGCAGCGACCTGCTCGGGCTGGTGCTGCTGTCGCCCGGCGACAACGGGGGCGCCCGGCAGTGGAGCGAACGCGGGTGAGCATGCGGGGCGACGAGTCGAAGGCCCGAGCTAGGCTTGACCCACGAGGAAACGAGGGTTCGTGGCAGGCAGGACAACGGCGAGGCCAGAGAAAAAGACGGTGGTCGCTATCCCGCAGCTCCTCTGGAACCAGGTGCGACCCGCCCCGGTGGTGCTCGTCTCCGGAACAGAGGGGTATCTCGCCGACCGCGCGATCCGGGCGCTCCGCGACCTCCTGGCGGCCGAGGACCCGAGCCTCGAGATCAGCGACCTCGAGGCGGACAGCTACACCCCGGGCGAGCTCATCACCCTCGCGAGTCCCTCCCTGTTCGGCGAGCCGCGGTTCATCAGGGCCGTGAACGTGGAGAAGTGCACCGACGCGTTCATGGATGAGGTGCTCGCCTACCTCGCCTCGCCCGCCGACGACACCTACCTCGTGCTACGGCACGCCGGGGGAGTGCGCGGCAAGAGGATGCTCGACGCCCTCCGTGGCGGTCTCGGCGGCGGCATCGAGATCGTCTGCACCGAGCTGAAGAAAGACACCGACAAGTTCGAGTTCGCGGCCGCCGAATTCGCCGCCGCCGGCCGCCGGGTGAGCTCCGGCGCGCTGCGTGCGCTCGTCTCGGCGTTCTCGGCCGACCTCGCCGAACTCGCCTCGGCCTGCCGGCAGCTCCTCGCCGACGCGAGCGCCGAGATCACCGAGGCCACGGTCGAGAAGTACTACTCCGGGCATGTCGAGACCAACGCGTTCAAGGTCGCCGATACGGCGATCGCCGGCCGCTACGGCGAGTCCCTCATCCTGCTGCGGCACGCGCTCGCCTCGGGTGCCGACCCCGTGCCGATCGTTGCGGCGTTCGCGATGAAGCTGCGCACGATGGCCAAGGTATCAGGCGGACGCGGCGGCAGTGGCCAGATCGCGGCGAAGTTCGGCCTGGCCCCCTGGCAGGTTGAGCGCGCCCAGCGCGACCTCCAGGGCTGGGACGACGAGGGCCTCGGCCGCTGCATCACCGTGCTCGCCGAGACGGATGCCGCGGTGAAAGGTGGTGGGCGCGACCCGGTCTACTCCCTCGAGCGCATGATTACGCTCATCAGCGCGCGCGGACGGATGCCGGGCAGCTGATGCCCGCGCGGCGCGAGCCGCACCCCGTCTTCACCCCTCCCTCGCCGAGGTCCACGTGCCGGCCACAACAAAAAAGCCCCACCGGCGCGCGGTGAGGCTTTCCCGTATGAACGGGGCTTTAGAGCGCCGCGACCTGCTTGGCGATGGCCGACTTCTTGTTGGCAGCCTGGTTCTGGTGGATGACACCCTTGCTGGCGGCCTTGTCGAGCTTCTTCGACGCGAGGAGCAGGGCGGCGTTGGCCTTGTCCTTGTCGCCCGTGGCGATCGCAGTGCGCGTCGCGCGAACGGCGGTGCGCAGCTCGCTCTTAACGGCGCGGTTGCGGTCGGTCGCCTTCTGGTTGGTAAGGATGCGCTTAATCTGCGACTTGATATTTGCCACGTTTATAACCTTCTGTGTCTGTGTGTTCGAACAGTTCCGGGCAACCGATCCAGTCCGACTGGACTGGTTCCAGGCTGCGATTCGCGCGAATGTTCGGCACTCCGAAGCCTCGCGCGCAAGCCAACAGACAACGTTACCAGTCCTCGTCGGCATCCGGCAACCGAGGAGAACTCGGCGTGGTGCTCACCGCGGCGTAGCCGTCGAGCAGCGCCGCCGTGAACTGTGCGGGGTGGGTCGCGCTGACCATGTGCGTGGCCCGGGGAACGGTGACAAGGCGACCCCGGCGGGCGGCAGCGAGGAACTTCCCTGCCTGCAGGCCGACATGGTCGAACTGCCCGTTGATGAACAGCACCGGCTCGGCGACCGTGCCGAGGCTCGCGAGCGGCCGAAGCCGCAGCAGGGCTCGCAGCACGTCGTCCATGACCTCGAGGGCGACTCCGCCGGCAATGATGTCCTCGGCTCCGGGGGAGGGCACGAACAGGCGCACGGCGAAGTCGTTGAGGGCGCGGCCGCGATCGGGGAACGTGTGGATCACTCTCGCGACGGCCCGCCAGGTGTTCATCACCAGGGCGCGGGGCGCCGTGCCGCAGCTCGCCGCGAGCAGGCCGGTGACCCGGCCGGGGTGCTGCGCGGCCCACTCGATCGCGAGATAGCCGCCGAGGGAGAACCCGACCAGGTAGGGCGGCCGTCCCGTGGCGGCGGTCGCCTCGGCCACGGCATCCTCGATGGCAGAGACAGCCGCCTCGAGGGTGAAACGCTCGCCGAGCCGGGTCCCGTGCCCGGGCAGGTCGACCGCTCGCACTGGGATCCCCCTCGCGGTGAGGTCCTCGACCTGCTGGCGCCACATCGTCGCGGACGTGCGCAGCCCGTGCACGAGGATGACGGCGGAGTGCATGAGGCGATGCTAGCCTCGCTGGCTCACAGCGGACCGTGTGCGCGCGCGATAGCGTGGCACCATGCCTTCCCTGTCGCCGCACATCGCCGCGGTGCCGCCCTCCGGCATCCGACGCATCTACGAGCTCGCATCGCAGCTCGACGGGGTGATCTCGCTCGGCATCGGCGAGCCCGACCTTCCCGTCGCCGAGCACATCCTCAGCGTCGGGGCGCAGGGCTGGATCGACGACTTCACCGACTACACCGCGAACGCCGGCATTGCCCCGCTGCGGGAGGCGATCACGGAGAAGCTCGCGCGGGAGAACTCGATGCACGTCGACGTCGAGCAGGTCTGGGTGACGGTCGGCGCGACCCAGGCGCTGCACCAGGCAATGGCGCTGCTGCTCGGAGCCGGCGACGAGATCCTCATCCCCGACCCCGGCTACACCACCTTCTCAATGAGCCCGCGGCTGCTCGGCGCCGTGCCGGTTCCCTATCCGCTGCGCCCCGAGCACGGCTTCGCGCCGGACATCGAGGAACTCGAGCGGCTCGTCACCGACCGCACGAGGGTGCTGCTGGTCAACTCGCCGTCGAACCCGCTCGGCACGGTGCTCGAGGAGGAGCAGCTGCGCGAGCTGCTGCTGTTCGCCCGGCGGCACGACCTCTGGGTGATCAGCGACGAGGTCTACGAGTACTTCACCTACGGCATCCGGCACACGAGCATCGCGAGCCTCGACGCCGACGACCGGGTCTTCTCCGCCTTCTCGCTCTCGAAGACCTATGCCATCACCGGAGCCCGGGTCGGCTATCTCGTCACCCCTCCCGGACTCGCGCCGACGATGCGCACGGTGCAGGAGACGACGATCAGCTGTGTCAATGCGCCGGCCCAGCTTGCGGCGATCGCGGCCATCCTCGGCGATCACCAGCACGTCGCCGACGCGCGCGAGCACTACCGGTCCAACCTCGCCGCCGCGTGCGACCTGCTCGACGCCCGCGGGATCGGCTACCTGCGGCCGAATGGCGCCTTTTACCTCTGGGTCGACGTGTCGCACGCCTCGGACGGCGACGTCGCGGGCTGGGCCGAGCGGTTCCTGCTGCGCGAGCGGGTCGCGGTCGCGCCGGGCAGCGCGTTCGGACGGATGGGCGAGGGCTGGATTCGGATCTGCGTCGCGGCGCAGCGGGCCGACCTGATGGAGGGCCTCGGCCGCCTCCCGGCGGCGTCCTCGCGATGACCGAACGACACCCGGCCAGGTGCGGAACAGGGGCGCCGGACCGACGGCGTCCCGTCCCATGGGAGAATTGGTCGACCCTGACCCGCCCGCATCACCAGAGGACCGCGTGAGCCCCATAGCAACGAAGGCGCTTGAGCCCGCGTCGACCGACCCCGCGTTCATCCGCAACTTCTGCATCATCGCGCACATCGACCACGGCAAGTCGACCCTCGCCGACCGGATGCTGTCGATCACCGGAGTCGTCAACGACCGCAACATGCGCGCCCAGTACCTCGACCGCATGGACATCGAGCGCGAGCGCGGCATCACCATCAAGAGCCAGGCTGTGCGGATGCCGTGGCAGCTCGACGGTCAGAACTACGCCCTCAACATGATCGACACGCCGGGCCACGTCGACTTCACCTACGAGGTATCGCGCAGCCTCGCCGCCTGCGAGGGCGCTTTGCTGCTCGTCGACGCCGCTCAGGGCATCGAGGCGCAGACGCTCGCGAACCTCTACCTCGCACTCGATAATGACCTGACGATCATCCCCGTGCTCAACAAGATCGACCTTCCCGCAGCGGACCCCGACAAGTACGCGAAGGAGCTTGCGAGCCTCATCGGCGGCTCCCCGGACGACGTACTCCGGGTCAGCGGCAAGACCGGCTTCGGGGTCGAGGTGCTCCTCGACCGCCTCACCCAGCTGATCCCCGCGCCGATAGGCGATCCGGATGCCGCGGCCAGGGCCATGATCTTCGACTCCGTCTACGACTCCTACCGCGGTGTCATCACGTATGTGCGGATGATCGACGGGCACCTCGCCCCGCGCGAGCGAATCCAGATGATGTCGACGAGGGCGGTGCACGAGATCCTCGAGATCGGGGTGAGCTCGCCCGAGCCGACCCCGAGCCAGGGGCTCGGCGGCGGCGAGGTCGGCTACCTCATTACCGGGGTGAAGGACGTTCGGCTCTCGAAGGTCGGCGACACGGTCACGACCGCGCTGCGCCCGGCCACGGTCGCCCTTCCCGGCTACACCGAGCCGCTGCCGATGGTGTTCTCCGGTCTCTACCCGATCGACGGGTCGGACTATCCGGCGCTGCGGGACGCTCTCGACAAACTCAAGCTCTCCGACGCCTCGCTCGTGTACGAGCCGGAGACCTCGGTCGCGCTCGGCTTCGGCTTCCGCTGCGGGTTCCTGGGCCTGCTGCACCTCGAGATCATCACCGAGCGGCTCGAGCGGGAGTTCGGCCTCGATCTCATTGCGACCGCGCCGTCGGTAATCTACGAGGTCACGACCGACGATAAGAAGACCGTGACGGTGACGAACCCGAGTGAGTTCCCCGGCGGCAAGATCGTCTCCGTGCGCGAGCCGATGGTCAAGGCCGCGGTCCTCGCGCCCAAGGACTTCGTCGGCGTGATCATGGAGCTGTGCCAGAGCCGCCGCGGCACCCTGCTCGGTATGGAGTACCTCGGCGAGGACCGTGTCGAGATCCGGTACAACATGCCGCTGGCCGAGATTGTCTTCGACTTCTTCGACAACCTCAAGTCGAAGACTGCCGGTTACGCCTCGCTCGACTACGAGCCCATCGGCGACCAGGAGGCCGACCTTGTCAAGGTCGACATCCTGCTCCAGGGCGAGCAGGTCGACGCGTTCTCCACGATCGTGCACCGCGACAAGGCCTACGACTACGGCGTGCTGATGACCGGCCGTCTTCGCAAACTCATCCCGCGCCAGCAATTCGAGGTGCCCATTCAGGCGGCGATCGGCGCGAAGATCATCGCCCGCGAGTCGATCAGCGCGATCCGCAAGGATGTGCTCGCCAAGTGCTATGGCGGCGACATCACCCGCAAGCGCAAGCTCCTCGAGAAGCAGAAAGAGGGCAAGAAGCGGATGAAGATGGTCGGCAGGGTCGAGGTGCCGCAAGAGGCCTTCATCGCGGCGCTGTCCGGCGACGTCGAGAAGAAGGCGAAATAGCGTGCCCGAAACCATCCCGCTCTGGCAGCAGGCCGTCACTTACGGCGCGATCGGCGGCACGAAGGCGCGCGATATTCTCGCCTACCCGCCGGCGGGCTACCGGCCCATGGTGCGCCGCACCCGCATCGGCCACGGCGAGAACCGGTTCGTGTGGGCGAGCGCGAGCACGATGACCTGGGGCATCCAGCGGCGCAGCGGCTTCGACGTGCAGGTCGAGGAGGCACCCCCCGCCGTCACCGACACGACCTATGTTCCCGTGAGTTTCGACGGGTCCGGGGTGCCGATCGAAGCCGCCGCGGTGTCCGACGGCGACGTTCACACCTACAGCAACGACGGCCGCGCCTTCCTCGTCCCCGGCGACACCGCGACACTCACCATCAGGTTCCTGCGCGTCCCCGTCACGGCAGCGGTACGCGTCGTCTACGTCGTTGACGAGCCGAACCGCAAGGGCTTCGCGTACGGCACCCTCGCGGGGCATCCGGAGTCCGGCGAAGAGTCCTTCATTGTCGACCGCACCGACGACGGGTCGGTGTGGCTCACCATCACCTCGTTCTCCCGCCCGAGCTCCTGGTACTGGTGGGCGCTCTACGCGCCCCTTCGTGCCGCGCAGACCCATTACCTCCGCCGCTACCTCAGGGTGCTCAGCGGCTCCACCGACTAGTGCCCGGCGCCCTTCCGATCGGCGACCCCGCGCCGCGCGACGGGTCCCTGCCCGCGTCGGTTCGCGCGGGACAAGCGCAGCGGCGCTTCGGCGTCTACCTGCACGTGCCGTTCTGCAAGGTGCGCTGCGGATACTGCGATTTCAACACCTACACCGCGGACGAGCTGCGCGGCGTCAAGCGGTCGGACTATGCCGGCCAGGCAATCGCGGAGGTCGAGTTCGCCGGCACGGTGCTCCAGCGGGCGGGACTCGCGCCCCGCGCGGCCTCGACCGTCTTCTTCGGCGGCGGAACCCCGACGATGCTCCCGGTCGGTGACCTCGTCGGGATGCTCGACGCCGTGCGCCGCACCTGGGGGCTCGAGACGGGGGCCGAGGTGACGACCGAGGCGAACCCGGACTCGGTGGATGCCGCCTACCTGCGGGCCCTCGCCCGTGCTGGCTTCACCCGCGTGTCGTTTGGCATGCAGTCGGCCGTTCCCCGGGTGCTGCAGACCCTCGAACGCACCCATGACCCCGACCGCATCCCGCTCGTCGTGCAGCTGGCCCGCGAGGCCGGGCTCGGCGTCAGCCTGGACTTGATCTACGGAACGCCGGGGGAGACGGCCGACGACTGGAGGGTGTCGCTTGAGAGCGCGATCGCGCAGGAGCCGGACCACATCTCCACCTACTCGCTCATCGTCGAGGACGGCACCAAGCTCGCCCGGCAGATCCGCCGCGGCGAGGTCGCCATGCCCGACGAAGATCTCCAGGCCGACCTGTACGAGCTCGCCGACCGGATGCTCCCCGCCGCTGGCTACCACTGGTACGAGGTGAGCAACTGGGCCAGGGGCGACGCGCACCACTCGCGGCACAATCTGGCCTATTGGCAGGGCCACGACTGGTGGGGGATCGGGCCCGGCGCCCACAGCCACGTCGGCGGCGTGCGCTGGTGGAACGTCACTCATCCAGCCGCCTATGCCGAGCGCATGACGGCGGGGCACTCGCCCGCCGCGGGCCGGGAGGAGCTCGGCGAGAAGACCCGCGGCGTCGAGCGGATCCTGCTGCTGACCCGCATCCGTGAGGGACTCGCCACGGCTGACCTTCCGACCGCCGCGCGCACGGTCGTCGCGGGCCTCATCGCCGACGGTCTCGTCGACGGGGCGGCGGCGGTTCGCGGGTCGATCCTGCTGACCCTGCGCGGCCGCCTGTTAGCCGACGCCGTCGTGCGTCGACTCGTCGGCGACTGACCGAGGCTTACTTCACGAACGGGATCGTCAGCGGGTAGCTGTAGAACTGGCCGTTGTTGGCCGCGACGGCCGCGATGATGCTGAAAACCAAAATCGCGATGCTCACCGCGCCGAGCACGAGGAATCCGATGCCCACGATGGTCAGCATGGTGCCGATGGCTGCGGCGATCAGCATCGTCAGTTGGAAGTTCAGGGCCGTCAGGCTATGCGCGCGGATGAACGGGCCGCGATCCTTGAACACGAGGAACACGATAAGGGCGGGAATCACGCTGAAGAAGATCCCGCCGACGTGGGTGAGGGTCGCGTAGAGCTTCTCATCGTTCGGGCTGAGGGGCTGCGGTGTGCCGGAGTAGGCGTTCTGAGGATTGTCGCTGGACATGAGGGCTCCCTTGAATTGTTAGACACCATTAAATCAGTCGGGCCGGGATCATGCTCCCGGCCCACCGAAAGTACTCTGCTACTTGATCAGGCGCAGGGCAAACGGGTATCGGTAGCCGATCCCGCCCTTGGTCTTCAGATAGCCCAGGATCGAGAACACGACGCGCGCGGCGTACACGGCGGGGACGATGACGAACCCGATCAGGACCGGCATCAGTATGTACCCGATGAGCTCGGCGATGGCCGCCGTGATCTGGAAGTTCAGTGCCTCCTTGCCCTCGACGTTCGTGAACGACCCGCGATCCTTGAACACGAGCCAGATGATGAGGGACGGCAGGATGCCGAGGATGCCTCCGAGGTGCGCGAACGACCCCCACTGGACGTCTTCGCTCGGGGTCAGCGGGACAGCGGGTTGTGGGGCGCTCTGGCTGGGGTTGGTCATGGGATCCTTTCCGAGAGTGGGTACAGGGCAAACGCTACTGCCCGGTATTGGCCCCGTGCAACGGTCGCCGAGCCGTGTCGCAGGATATAATTGGCAGTCACGTTGTGTGAGTGCCAAGACTGAAGGGCAGGTGGAGCATGGTCTCTGACCGCAGCCTCGAGGTGCTCCGCGTCATTGTGCAGGACTACATCGCCTCGCGGGAACCCGTGGGGTCCCGCTCGATTGTCGAGCGCTACTCCTTCGGCGTGTCCGCCGCCACGATCCGCAACGACATGGCGATCCTCGAGGAGGAGGAACTCATCGTCGCGCCGCACACCTCGTCGGGCCGCATCCCGACCGACAAGGGCTACCGCGTGTTCGTCGACCGGCTCACCGATCTTCGACCGCTCACGAGTGCGCAACGCCAGGCGATCGAGACCTTCCTGGGGCAGTCGAGCGACCTCGACGAGGTGCTCGCGCGCACCGTGCGCCTGCTCTCGCAGCTCACCCACCAGGTCGCGCTCGTGCAGTACCCGACGCTCGGCCACTCCCGCATCCGGCACCTCGAGCTCGTTCCGCTCTCGAATACCCGCGTGATGATCGTGCTCATCACCGACACCGGCCGGGTCGACCAGCGCATCATCGAGGTCACCGACACCCCGGTGGACGACACCTTCCTCGCCGAGCTGCGCGCCCGGCTGAATTCGGCGCTCGGCGGGCTGGGACTCACCGAAGCCGCGGCCGCGCTGACGACGTTCGGGGAGCAGTTCGCGGCGCCCCGGGCATCCGTCGTCGCCCCGGTCGTCTCGAGCCTCATGGAGCTTGTCGTCGCCGGCCGGCAGGACAAATTGCTGATGGCTGGCGCCGCGAACCTCGCGCGCACCGAGGAAGATTTCAGCGGAAGCATCTACCCTGTGCTTGAGGCCATCGAGGAGCAGGTGACGCTGCTGCGGCTCTTCGGGGAGATGGCTCCCGGCCCGGACGGGTTCTCGGTGAGCATCGGGCGGGAGAATGCTTCGTTCGGCCTCGCCGAGACCTCGGTGCTCACGAGCGGATACACGGCATCGGGCGGCGACCTTGCGAGGCTCGGCGTTCTCGGGCCCACCCGAATGGACTACTCGAACAACATGGCGGCCGTGAGGGCCGTCGCACGCTATCTGTCACGCCTGCTCGGCGACGACCACAACGACGACGGGCGCTGATCGGGCGCTGCCCCGGCAGACGCCCCGTCCCATGCATCCGACAGCAATCCAGAGGGAAATCAATTGGTAGACCACTACGAGACGCTCGGTGTCTCCCGCGAGGCGACACCCGACGAGATCAAGAAGGCGTACCGCCGCCTCGCCCGCCAGTTGCACCCCGATGTGAACCCGGGGGCCGACGCGTCGGAGAAGTTCAAGTCGGTCACGCACGCCTATGACGTGCTCTCCGACCAGAAGTCGCGCCAGCAGTACGACCTCGGCCCGCAGCCGAGCTTCGGCGGACAGAACTTCGGCGGCTTCGGCGACATCTTCGAGACCTTCTTCGGAGGAGGAGCCGGCGGCGGTCGGTCCGGGCCCCGCAGTCGGCGCGAGCGGGGGCAGGACGCCCTCATCCGCGTTGAGGTCGACCTCGAGGAGATCATCTTCGGCACCGCCCGCGATCTCGAGGTGGACACCGCGATCCTCTGCGAGACCTGCCAGGGCTCCTGCGCGGCGCCCGGTACGCACGCCGTCACCTGCGACATCTGCCGCGGAACCGGGCATATCCAGCGCGCCGTGCGCAGCCTGCTCGGCAACGTGATGACCTCGAGCCCCTGTGGCACCTGCCGCGGCTACGGCACGATCATCCCGAACCCGTGCCCGACCTGTCAGGGCCAGGGCCGTGTGCGCGCGCGCCGCACAATCCCGGTTGACATCCCGGCGGGAGTCGACACCGGCCTGCGCCTGCAGATGCCGTCGCAGGGTGAGGTCGGCCCGGCCGGCGGGCCCAACGGCGACCTCTACCTCGAGATGAAGGTGCGCCACCACGAGGTCTTCAGCCGCAATGGCGATGACCTGCTCGCGACACTGGAACTGCAGATGACCGACGCGATCCTCGGGACAACGACGACGCTGGGGGCGCTCGACGGCGATGTCGAGCTCGACATTAAGCCGGGAACCCAGAATGCGGAGATCATCACAATCAAGGACCGCGGGATCAGCCGGCTGCGCGGTTCCGGTCGCGGCGACCTCAAGATCGGCATCCAGGTCACGACGCCGACGAAGCTGAGCCACAAGGAGCAGGAGTTCATCAAGCAGTTCGCCCGCTCACGCAAGACGCACCCACCGACGCTGACCCAGTTCCAGCAGGGACTCTTCCAGAAGCTGCGCGAGCGCTTCCTGAACCTGTAGGCGCCGCGGTCGCTCGAGCGTGGCGGTGCGCGGGGGGTCTGGAGGGCTGGCTGCGCGGTCGCTTCGTGTGCGCGCGGTCGCTCCCAGTCGGAAATTCAGGAATTGCGCATGCTTGCCGACGCGCGGGCCCGCGCCCACAGGGCACTCCCAGCCCCATGAGTGCTGGGTTCCTGAATTTCCGACACAGGGTGATTACGGCCACCCCGATACGGCGGCTTGGGAAAGCCTCGTCCTCGACGTGCCCCACCCGGCTGGAGTCGGCGGGCCGCGGAAGCGCGCCCCGGCTCGAGATTCACCCTTCGGCGGACAGCGGCCGCGCGGTGTCGGAAATTCAGGACATATGCACGCTCGCCGGAGGGCGGGCTGCGTC
>JAJAZI010000191.1 GCA_026785785.1 Microbacteriaceae bacterium | reverse complement strand
TGTCGAGACCGAGCGGGCTGGTCGAGCAGCGGGCTCTGGCGCGCGTGTCGAGACGCTTGGCTGCGTACGTGGCCCGCGGGCCGCCGGCCGTCGGGTCGAAATCCGCGAAGGGGTGCCCGTGACGTAGGGTGCGCGTGTCGCTGGATGTTGCTGCCCCGAAATGTCGCCGAGTACGCAGTAGTTGTCGTTGGGGTGGGCGGTTCAGCGACCACTAGTCCGTATTCGGCGGGTGGTCGGTGGAACTTCTGCTGGTTGAGCTGCGCGCTCTGGCGTGCGTGTCGAAGCCGAGCGCGCAGGGTCGGTTTCGACACGGCCGCTGCCCGACCTGCGCGACCTGCGCGACCTGCGCGACCTGCGTACCCCCACCTTGCGGGTATGGCGTCATCCGCGAACACCGGGTTAGCTAAGAACCCTAATGGGTATACAAGAACGTTGTCCCCCATCTGCTTGCGCCAGACCCGAATTCTGGCGGGGCATAACTTAACCCGAGGGGGATCTGTGGCTTACCTGACAGACATCCTCATCGTTCGCGGTGTACTGCCGATCGAGCACCTCGACAACCTCTCTGCAGACGAAGACGATGAACCTCTCATTCGTGCTCTCGTCGCCCAGGGAGTCGTGTCTGAGGCGCAGTTCGCGTCCGCGCTCGCTGAGAAACTGAATCTCCCGTTCGTCGAGCTCACCGAGTGCCAAGTCGACCGCGTCGCCATCAGCGTCGTGCCCGCAAGTGTCTGCCGCCGCTACAACGTGCTCCCCATCGCCATCGAAGACGGCCGGATGCTGCTGGCGATGGTCGATCCCGGAAACGTGTTCGCGCTCGACGACGTGCGCGCCGCCGCGCGAATGAGCGTGACGCCGGTCGTCGCCGAGAAGACCGACCTCCTCGCCGCGATCGAGCGCTACTACCGCGCCGACGGCGAGCTGAGCGAGCTCACCAACACGCTCGAAGAGGAAAGCGGCCCGGTCGACAACGACGGCCTCGGCGAGGCCGTCGACGACGACGTGCCGATCGTGCGCTTCGTGAACCTCATCGTCAGCCAGGCCATCCAGGACCGGGCATCCGACATCCACATCGAGCCGGCCGAGCGCGACCTGCGGGTGCGGTACCGCATCGACGGCGTGCTGCACGAGATGCAGCGCGCGCCGAAGTCGATTCAGAACGGCGTGATCTCCCGGCTCAAGATCATGAGCGACATCGACATCGCCGAGCGGCGCAAGCCTCAGGACGGCCGCATGTCGGTCATGCACGCCGGCCGCAAGATCGACCTCCGCGTCGCGACACTGCCTACCGTGTGGGGAGAGAAGATCGTCATGCGAATTCTCGACAACGCCGAGTCCAACATGAAGCTCAGCGACCTCGGCCTGCTCGAGCGCAACGCCGAGGCGTACCGCAGCTCGTACACGAAGCCGTACGGCATGATCCTCGTCACCGGCCCGACCGGTTCGGGCAAGTCAACGACCCTCTATACGACGCTGCACACCGTCTCGCGTCCCGAGATCAACGTCATCACCGTCGAAGACCCGGTCGAGTATCGTATGGCTGGCATCAATCAGGTGCAGGTGAACCCCAAGGCCGGGCTGACCTTCGCGAGCGCGCTGCGCTCGATTCTGCGGTCGGACCCGGATGTCGTGTTGCTGGGTGAGATCCGCGACCACGAGACCGCGCAGATCGCCATCGAGGCCTCGCTCACCGGCCACCTCGTGCTCTCGACCCTGCATACCAACGACGCCCCGAGCGCCGTCACCAGGCTCACCGAGATGGGGATCGAGCCGTTCCTGGTCGGCTCCGCCCTCGACTGCGTCGTGGCCCAGCGGCTCGCCCGCCGGCTCTGCAGTCGCTGCAAGGTGGCCTACCAGCCCGAGCCGAGCGACCTCATCAATCTTCGGGTTGGCTACGACCCGTCGACACCGGTTCCGACTCTTCACCAGCCGGTCGGGTGCACGCACTGCTCCAACACCGGCTACCGCGGACGCATCGCCATCCACGAACTCATGATCGTCTCGGAGGAGATCGAGCGCCTTGCCGTCGCCCGGGCATCCGCCGCCGATATCGCGCGGGCCGCACGGGAGCAGGGGATGCTCACGTTGCGGGAAGACGGCTGGTCGAAGGCACAGCTGGGATACACATCAATCGAAGAAATTTTGAGGGTAGTGGCCTAAGCCACGGGGAGAATGATTATGGACAAGCCTGTGTACGAGATTCCCGTGACCGGGGGCAACAAGTCGTGGGGCTTCCCGCCGCCGCCGGCCCACACCGGCCCGGTGAGCAACGCCAGCCCGCCCACCGACGCGACCTACGGCGCCCCGGTGTACGAGTTGCCGGTCGCCGAGAACAGCACCCAGTTCGCGAAGCCCGCCTATACGCCGGCTCCCCATGAGGAGCCGACCTTCGAGATCCCGGCCGCCCTCGTGCCGGCGGTGCTCGCGCCCCCGCCCGTCTACGAGATGACCGACGACGAGGTTCCGGTCTCGGTGCCGGTGTACAACCTGTCGGCCGCTGATGAGCCGGACTACCAGCCGCCGCGCCCGCAGCTCGGCGACCAGGCGGTCATGCCGCCGACGCTCGCCTTCCCGAACCTCGACGACGCGAACCTGCGCTCCCGCCGCCGCGCCGCGGCCGTCGTGGCCGACGGGCCGGATCCCGACCTGATCCTGGCCCTCGAAGAGGTGCTGCGCACCAACGCATCCGACCTCCACGTCACGACCAACGCGCCGCCGATGCTGCGCATGGACGGCGGGCTCGTGCCCGGGGCGTTCACGACGCCGTGGAACATCGACAAGGTCACCTCGGCGCTGCGCAGCATCCTGACGCCCGCGCAGGAGGAGACCTTCGACACGCACCTCGAGCTCGACTTCGCCTACACGATCTCGGAGAACGCCCGCTTTCGGGTGAACTTCTACCAGCAGCGCGGCGCGATCGGTGGGGCGTTCCGAATCATCCCGACCGAGATCAAGCAGCTTGCCGATTTGGGCGTTCCCGACACGGTCGCCCAGTTTTCGAAGCTCGCCCGCGGCCTCGTGCTCGTCACGGGTCCGACCGGGTCGGGCAAGTCGACCACGCTCGCCGCGCTCGTCGACCTCGTCAACCGCACCCGGGCCGACCACATCATGACGGTCGAAGACCCGATCGAGTTTCTGCACAGCAATCACAAGTCGCTCGTCAACCAGCGTGAGGTCGGAAACGACACTCACAGCTTCGCGGCCGCGCTCAAGCACGT
The DNA here is from genome assembly GCA_026785785.1 of Microbacteriaceae bacterium. Lineage (GTDB taxonomy): Bacteria > Actinomycetota > Actinomycetes > Actinomycetales > Microbacteriaceae > Marisediminicola. Next base: position 2,532 of record JAJAZI010000191.1, on the reverse strand, counting down.
GCTGCGCCAGGACCCCGACGTGATCCTGGTCGGCGAGCTGCGCGACCTCGAGACCGTGTCGGTCGCGCTCACCGCGGCGGAGACCGGGCACCTCGTGTTCGCGACCCTGCACACGCAGGATGCCGCCCAGACGATCGACCGCATCATCGACGTGTTCCCGCCGCACCAGCAGGGGCAGGTTCGGGCGCAGCTCGCCGCGACCCTGCAGGGCGTCGTCTGCCAGACCCTCATCAAGAGGGCGAGCGGCAAGGGCCGAGTCGTCGCGACCGAGGTGCTCGTGGCCACGCCGGCCATCAACAACCTCATCCGCGAGGGCAAGACCTACCAGATCAGCTCGTCGATGCAGGCTGGCCGGGAGCACGGCATGTTCACGATGGACCAGCATCTCGCCGAGCTCGTCAACAGCGGCCAGATCACGGTGCGGGCAGCATACGAGAAGTGTCACGACGAGGAGACGCTCAAGCGCCTCATCTCCCGGCAGGAAACCCAGGACGGCGGCGGCATGAGCGGCGGCATTGATTTCGGCGACCGTTACTCCGGGCGCGAGTAGGCCATGGCTACCGCCACCAGCTTCGCCTACAAGGGGCGCGACTCCGCAGGAAAGATCGTCAAAGGCAAGGTGGATGCCGTCAGCGAGACGGCCGTCGCGTCGCGTCTGCGAACTATGGGCATTGCGCCGACGTCAATTGCGGCGACGGGGAGCGGCACCGGGCTGAACAAGGAGGTCTCTCTGGGAGGCCTGTTCGAGAAGCGTGTGGGCCTCAAGGACCTCGCCGTCATGAGCCGACAGATGTCGACCATGATTTCCGCGGGCCTCTCGCTGCTGCGTGCGCTCACCATCTTGACCGATCAGAGCGAGAACCCGACCCTGAAGAAGACGCTCGACCGGGTGCGCCTGGACGTCGAGGCTGGCGCATCGCTGTCCGAGGCGTTCGCGAAACACGAGGTGATCTTCCCGCCGCTCATGATCAACCTGATTCGAGCAGGGGAGACTGGCGGATTCCTGGAAGGCTCCCTCGAATCGATCGCCGAAAACTACGAGAAGGAGGTCAAGCTGCGCGGCACGATCAAGTCGGCGATGACCTACCCCGTCGTCGTGCTCATCATGGCTCTGCTGGGCGTCGTCGGAATGCTGATCTTCATCGTGCCCGTGTTCAAGACCATGTTCGAGGGGCTCGGTGGCACCCTGCCGCTGCCGACGCAGATTCTCGTCTGGCTCTCCGAGATCATGCAATGGCTCGGCCCCGTGCTCGCCGTCGCGCTCGTCGTCTTCTCGTTCTGGTGGGCGAAGAACAAGAACACGATCAGGGTGCGCAAGGTTATCGACCCGATCAAGCTCAAGCTGCCCGTCTTCGGCCCGCTGATGACCAAGCTGGCCATCGCCCGGTTCACCCGCAACTTCTCCACGATGATGAAATCCGGCGTGCCAATCCTTCAGGCGCTCTCGATCGTCGGCTCTACAGCCGGCAACTACGTGGTCGAGAAGGCCCTCGTCCATGTGCAGGAATCCGTCCGGCAGGGCAAGACCGTCGCGGGCCCGCTCGCCGAGGAGTCGATCTTCCCCTCGATGGTCACCCAGATGATCTCCGTGGGCGAGGACTCGGGCGCACTCGAGACGATGCTCTCGAAGATCGCGGACTTCTACGACCAGGAGGTCGAATCGACCACCGAGCAGCTCACGGCCCTCATCGAGCCCCTCATGATCGCGTTCATGGGCGTCATTCTCGGCGGAATGATTGTCGCGCTCTACCTGCCGATCTTCAATATCTTCACCCTTATCAAATAGGGCGTTCTGCCCCGTGTTCTGGGGGATCGGTTGCCCCGTTAGGGGGATACTCGATCCGCCCGCCGGCTGTCACTGTTACTTCAGGGGGCAACAACTGGGGGCCGCCTGTCCGCACCATCTCACTTCCGAACAGGATTGGAACACAATGCTTTCACTCACCAGGGCGCTCGCCGCCCGCCAGGACAAGATCCGCAACAACGACAAGGGCTTCACCCTCATCGAGCTCCTCGTGGTCGTCATCATCATCGGCATCCTCGCCGCGATCGCCATCCCGATCTTCCTCGGACAGCAGGCCGCGGCTCGCGACAGCGCTGTTGCCTCGTCCATCACTAGCGCGAAGACGGCAGTCGTGGCCGAGCTGGTCACAGGTACCGCACTATCCACCATTACAATCGCGAACCTCACCACGTACACGCCCAGCGCCAAGGTGACCGTGACGATGGTCCCGACCGGCAACACTTTCGTCATCACCGGCAACTGGACCGGGATTCCCGCCACGCACCAGCACACCATCACGGAGAAAACCGCCGCAGTAAAAACTACCCCGTAGGTCGTCACCTCATGGGGCGTCGTTAACGCGGCGCCCCATCTTGGGCTAAACGAAAAAATCTAGCGAGGAAGGGACGGCGATGTCAGATATAGAACCCACGGGCTCGAGTGACTCGGGCTTCGGCGTCGTCGAGATCATCGTGTCGATGTTCCTCCTCGCACTCCTCGCCGTCGCGTTTCTTCCGCTTCTCATCACC
>JAJAZI010000190.1 GCA_026785785.1 Microbacteriaceae bacterium | reverse complement strand
GGCACGATCGACACGATCGCGGCCGCCGTTCCCGGGGCGCTGCGGATGCCGGAGCGCGTCCAGGGCCCGGTCGGGCGCGGCCACGACGGACTGGTGGATGCAGAGTGGCTGTTGCTGCCGGCGACCTCGCCCGGCGAGGGAGCTACCGGCGTCGTCGAGTTTGCCGCCGCGAGCGGCATCACGCACCTCGATGCTCTCGCCCCGATGGCCGCGCATAGCTACGGTTTCGGCCAGCTCATCGCGCGGGCACTGGTGGGTGGTGTGCACCGGCTGCTGCTCGCGATCGGCGGAAGCGCCTCGACCGACGGCGGCACGGGTGCGCTCGCCGCGCTCGGTGCCCGCTTCGTCGACGACACCGGCGCGAACGTTCGGCCCGGCGGCGCTGGCCTTGGCGAGATCGTGCGGGCCGACCTGTCGGCGCTCCCACCGCTCCCTCCGGGCGGAGCGGTCGTGTTGAGCGACGTCACGAACCCGCTGCTCGGCGAGAAGGGCGCAGCTGCCGTCTTCGGGCCGCAGAAAGGGGCCACGCCCGCCCAGGTGACCGAGCTCGACGCCGGGCTGCGGCGGCTCTCCCGGGTGATTCCCGCCGACCCCGAGACACGTGGCGCGGGCGCCGCTGGCGGCACCGGATTCGCGCTGCTCGCCTGGGGTGCCTCGATGACGCCGGGAGCGGTGGCCGTCGCTGAGGCGATCGGCCTTGCCGAAAGCATCCGCTCGGCCGACGTCGTCATCACGGGCGAGGGCAGGTTCGACGACCAGTCGAGCGACGGCAAGGTGCCCTCGCGCGTGCTGGCGCTCGCCGACGAGCACGGCGCCGCCGCGATGCTCGTGGCCGGGTGCATAGATGCCGACACTGTCGGCTTCGCGGCCTCCGTCTCGCTATCCGACCTGGCGGGAAGCACGGATGAGGCGCTCGCCGACCCGCTCCGCTGGCTGCGGGCGGCCGGCGGGCGGCTCGCGGGCGCGCTCTAACGGGCGCGCTCTGGACTACCGGGCGCCGAGGATGTGCTCGGTCGCGAGTTGGTTGAGGCGAACGAAGCCGAAGCCCTTGCCGCCGAAGTACGCGTCGGTGTCGAAGTCCTCGTAGGAGGCGGCATCCGCGAGCAGGTCGGCGTAGCTCTCGCCGGCGGAGAGGGTCGGCTCGTTGATTTCGTGCACGCGCGCGGCGGCCAGGGCTTCCTGTACCTCGGGGTCGGCTCGGAAGGCCGCGGCGCGCTCCTTGAGCAGCAGGTACATGCGCATGTTCGCGGCCGCCGAGTCCCAGACGCCGACCGCGTCCTCGGTGCGGCTGGGCTTGTAGTCGAAGTGGCGCGGCCCGTCGTACGAGGGCCCGCCGTTCGGGCCGCCGTTCTCGAGCAGGTCGACGAGCGAGAACGCATTCGCGAGGTCGCCGTGGCCGAAGACGAGGTCTTGGTCGTACTTGATGCCCTTCTGCCCGTTGAGGTCGATGTGGAAGAGCTTGCCCTGGTAGAGCGCCTGGGCGATTCCGGCGGTGAAGTTGAGCCCGGCCATCTGCTCGTGGCCCGTCTCCGGGTTCACTCCGACGAGCTCGGGGCGCTCAAGCGTCTCGATGAAGGCGAGCGCGTGGCCGAGGGTGGGGAGCAGGATGTCACCGCGGGGCTCGTTCGGCTTGGGCTCGATCGCGAACCGGATGTCGTAGCCCTTGTCGGTCACGTAGTCGCCGAGCAGGTTGACCGCCTCGCGGTAGCGTTCGAGGGCACCACGGATGTCCTTGGCGGCGTCGTACTCCGCACCCTCGCGGCCGCCCCACATGACGAACGTCTTCGCCCCCAGCTCGGCGGCGAGGTCGATATTGCGCAGTACCTTGCGGATCGCGAAGCGGCGCACGGCACGGTCGTTCGAGGTGAACCCGCCGTCCTTGAACACGGGAGCGCTGAACAGGTTCGTCGTGATCATCGGCACGATGATGCCCGTGTCGGCGAACGCCTGCTTTGCGCGGTTGATCTCCTTCTGCCGCGCGACGTCGGTCGAACCGAAGGCAAACAGGTCGTCGTCGTGGAAGGTGAGCCCGTAGGCGCCGATCTCGGCGAGCTTGTGCACGGCCTCGACGACGTCGAGGTGCGGCCTCGTCGGTCCGCCGAACGGGTCGGCGCCGTTGTAGCCGATGGTCCAGAGACCGAAGGAGAACTTGTCGTCGCGGGTCGGGGTGAGGGTCATAGCGGTACCGTCCTTTGTCTTCGTCGCTGATTTGTAGGTGGCGGGAACATATTAGCGCGTGAATCCCGCGGGTTGCGCCGGTTGTCGCTGCAGAACAAAGCGGCAGGGATGGATCGGGGGTCGGGTCGCGCAGGTCGGCGGGCGGCCTCTTCTGGTGGCCAGGTCGTCGGGCGGCCTTCTTCTCGTGGCCAGGTCGCGGAGCTTTTTCTGTTGGGTGGGCAGCTCGTGTGGCCTCTGTGTCGATTCGCGCCTGCCGGGGTCAGGCCAGTGTCGGAACAGGGAGTTTGCCGCCGCGGCGGGGTGTTCGGGTCGGGTCGATGTTGGCAGGTGGGGTGAACCACGGCACGTTGTCGATGACCTGCACCGTCCAGCCTTGGTGGATGACGTGGTGGTGTCC
>JAJAZI010000189.1 GCA_026785785.1 Microbacteriaceae bacterium | reverse complement strand
GGTCGTAGCTCTCCGGCCCGTGGTCGATGACCTCGTGCCCGGCACCGCGGAGGTGCGCTTGGAGGTCGCGGCTGAAATCGAGCCCGGCATGGTCGGTGGCGATATGGATTCGCATGACCCGAAGTCTAGGAGCACTCAGGCGAGGTAGATCTTCCTCAGCTTCTCCGAGACCGTCCAGACGGTCCGGGTGCCGGCGTCGAAACGGCCCACCGACCCCGGCCTGAGCTCGACCGGGGCCGAGCCGTCAGCCAACTCGATTCGCCCGGCTCCGGCGATGACGACGAACAGCTCAGCCACCTCGACATCGGACATCGTACCCGGCGACATCTCCCACACCCCGTACTCCCGGCCGGCGAAGGTACCGACCGCGACGGATCCGGTAGTCGGCTGGCCGGAGACCAGCTGTTCCGCCGGTACGCTCTCGTGCAACAGCACTGCGGCGAGCGCCTCGGCGTGATCCATCATCGGCGTTCCCCCGTCACTCGAAGACGGGGCCCCTGGTGCGGGAGCGCTTGAGCTCGAAGAAGCCGTCGTAGGATGCCGCGGCGACGACCCCGTCCCAGAGCGCGAGCGCCTGCTCCCCCTTGGGCGCCGGGGAGATGACGGGTCCGAAGAACGCGACGCCGTTCACGGCGATTACGGGGGTGCCGACATCCTGTCCCACCCGGCCGATGCCCTCGAAGTGCGATGCGCGCATCTGCACGTCATGCTCGTCGGTGTCGGCGAAGCGGGCGAGGTCGGCGGGAAGGCTGGCTTCCTCGAGCGCTGCGGGGATCACCGAATCCGGATCGGCGTCACCCTGGAGGTGGATGCGGGTGCCGAGCGCGTCGTAGAGCGCCTTCACAGTCTCCTGGCCGTGGATCTCCCTCGCCGCCGCAACAAGCCTCGTGTACTTGAGCGCCCTCGGCAGGAACGCGCGGTGAGCGTCCTCGACGTCGTTGTCCTCGTTGAGCACCGCGAGGCTCATGATGTTCCACGTGACGGCGATGTCGCGGTGCCTGGCCACCTCGTCCACCCAGCGGGATGTTATCCACGCCCACGGGCAGGACGGGTCGAACCAGAATTCGACGAGAACGGTGTCAGAGGCGGCAACAGGCACAGAAGTCATTCCCCGAGCCTATCCGCGTCGCGGCGCTCGATTGCTGAGCGCGGTTCTAGACTTGCGGAGTGCCGCCCACCACTGACGACGACCGCGCCCACGCATCTCTTCTCTGGAGGAACGTGTCGGAACTCTGGTCGGGCACCGCCGCCGACCTCGACGAACTCACCGCACGGTTCGCGGAGGTATACCCCGCACTGCACGATCTCTTCACCGAGGTGTACGGCGAGCGCGACGACTGCGACGAGCAACTCGCCCTCCTCGTTCAGCAGATGGCCGACTCCTGGCAGGACCGGGCGCCGGAGCTCAAGGAGTTCGACGCCCGCCGTGAGGCGAACCCCGACTGGTTCCAGTCCAGCGACATGCTCGGCGGCGTCTGCTATGTCGACCGGTACGCGGGAGACCTCGCCGGTGTGCGGGCGAAGATCCCGTACTTCCAGGAACTGGGCCTGACCTACCTGCACCTCATGCCGCTGTTCCTCGCGCCCGAACGCAACTCCGACGGCGGCTACGCGGTCTCCAGCTATCGGGACGTCAATCCGGCACTCGGCGACATGGACCAGCTTCGCGCGCTCGCGGCGGACCTCCGAGCCGCGGGGATCTCGCTCGTCGTCGACTTCATCTTCAACCACACCTCGAACGAGCATGACTGGGCCAGGCGTGCCATCGCGGGGGACGACGGCTTCGCGGAGTACTACTGGATGTTCCCCGACCGGGAGATGCCCGACACATACGAGCAGACGGTGCGGGAGATCTTCCCGGACGACCACCCCGGCTCGTTCGTGCAGCTTGAGGATGGGCGCTGGGTGTGGGCGACCTTCCACACCTTCCAGTGGGACCTCAACTACTCCAACCCGGCGGTGTTCCGCGCGATGGCCGGGGAGATGCTGTTTCTCGCCAACGTCGGAATCGACATCCTGCGCATGGACGCCGTCGCCTTCATCTGGAAGCGGCTCGGCACCAGCTGCGAGTCGCTCCCCCAAGCGCACACTCTCATCAAGGCCTTCAACGCCGTCTGCCGCATCGCGGCTCCCTCCCTGCTATTCAAGTCGGAGGCGATCGTGCACCCCGACGAGGTGGTGCAGTACATCGATCCGGCCGAGTGCCAGCTTTCGTACAACCCGCTGCAGATGGCGCTCATCTGGGAGTCGCTCGCGACGCGCAGCGTGGGGCTGCTCTCCCAGGCGCTCGACCGGCGGCACAACCTGCCGGCCGGCACCGCGTGGATCAACTACGTGCGCAGCCACGACGACATCGGCTGGACATTCTCCGACGAGGATGCCGCGGAGCTCGGTATCGGCGGCACGGAGCACCGGCGCTTCCTCAACGCCTTCTACGTGAACCGGTTCGAGGGCAGCTTCGCCCGAGGGGTGCCGTTCCAGGACAACCCGCGCACGGGCGACTGCCGCATCTCCGGCACTGCGGCATCCCTCGTCGGGCTCGAGCAGCACGCGCCCGGCGCGATCAGCCGCATCCACCTCGCCCACTCGATCGTGCTCAGCACCGGCGGGATCCCACTGATCTACCTCGGCGACGAGGTCGGCCAGCTGAACGACTACAGCTACACCGACGACGCCGACCACGCCAGCGACAGCCGCTGGGTGAACCGGCCGCCCTACCCGGCCGACCGCTATGCCCAGCGCGACGACCCGCACACCGACGCCGGGATGATCTACGCCGGCCTGCGCCGCCTCATCGAGGTGCGCCAGGAAGCGCCGGAGCTCGCCGGCGGGCACCTCATCGGCTTCGAGACGAACAACCCGCACGTTCTGGGCTACCAGCGACCAGGCGACGGCACGACAGTGCTCGTGCTGGCGAACTTCGCCGACACCGACGAGCTCGTCTCGGCCGCGACGCTCTCGGGGTTCGTCCCGAGCGCGCACGAGCTCACCCGTGGCGAGGACCTGTCGCTTGCCGGCGGACTGCGACTGCGTCCGTACGAATTCGCATGGCTCAAAACGGCCGAGGTCAACCCACAGGATTAACAGGCTAGGGACTGGCCTCGCCCGGCCAGCAGTAGGAGACTTAAATCCCGATGGATTCCGGTTTCTCTGGAGGTAACTCATGGCAGCGATCAGTAGCCTTTCACCCGACATGATGCCCGTGCTGTCACGCGGCAAGCACCGCAGCCCCAAGCGCGGAGCATGCTTCATGGAGTTCGCATCGTTCCTCGCCGGCGAGCGGTGGAACGATCACCCCGCGTGCACACATCCCGCACTCGCCTCGCTCGCCCGGTTGGTCAACGACTGGACGACGGATGCGAACCGCGCCAGGCTCGGCGAGATGATCCCCTCGGTCATCGGCCTGATCGGCGATGACGAGCGCGTCGAGCTCATCGTCGCCGTGCGTGCGACATCCGCGGCGCTTCCCGTCGCGAGCGAAGCCCGGCAGCGTGCCCTCGCCGTCGGGCTCATCCGCTGCGAAGCCAGGCTCGCCGAGATCGACCCGGAAGGTGCCGCCGGGGTGCACCTGATCGCCCGCGCCGCCCTCAATCAGGCGCCCCTCGCCGAACTGTGGGCGACCCGGCAGCTCGCCTCGCTGATGAGGCGCCAGCCGAAGACCTTCCCTCCGATGTACGACGCCATCGTCAACGTCGCGGTCGCGGGAATCGGCGAGGCGTGCACCGACGACCCCGACGAGCGGCTGCGCAACCTGCTGCAGACGGCGATCGACGATTGCGACGGGTTGCTGCGT
>JAJAZI010000188.1 GCA_026785785.1 Microbacteriaceae bacterium | reverse complement strand
CAGAAACTCCGATCTCCGAGGGAATCCACACCCTCCTGCCGACGGTCGAGGCTGACCTGCAGCAGAAGGCCAAGGACCACCTCTGGATGCATTTCACCCGCCAGTCGGTGATGGAGGAGGGCCACGGCGTTCCCATTATCGTGAAGGGCGAGGGCCATCACATCTGGGACAGCCGCGGGCGTAAGTACATCGACGGGCTCAGCGGCCTCTTCGTGGTGAATGCCGGGCACGGACGCAAGCGCCTCGCCGAGGTCGCCGCGAAGCAGGCAGAGGAACTCGCGTTCTTCCCGCTCTGGTCCTACGCGCATCCGGCCGCCATCGAACTCGCCGACCGGATCGCCGACTACGCGCCGAGGGACCTCAACCGCGTGTTCTTCTCCACCGGCGGCGGCGAGGCGGTCGAGACCGCGTTCAAGCTCGCGAAGTACTACTGGAAGCTCCAGGGCCGCGGCACCAAGCACAAGGTCATCTCGCGAAGCATCGCCTATCACGGCACCCCGCAGGGCGCCCTCGCCATCACCGGCATCCCGGCGATGAAGGAGATGTTCGAGCCCGTGACCCCCGGCGGGTTCCGCGTTCCCAACACCAATTTCTACCGCGCCCCCGAGCACGGAGACGACCTGAACGTCTTCGGGCAGTGGGCCGCCAACCGTATCGAGGAGATGATCCTCTTCGAGGGTCCCGAGACGGTCGCAGCGGTGTTCCTCGAACCGGTGCAGAACAGCGGCGGGTGCTTCCCGCCGCCTCCCGGCTACTTCACGCGCGTGCGAGAGATCTGCGACCAGTACGACGTGCTGCTCGTGGCCGACGAGGTGATCACGGCCTTCGGCCGCATCGGCAACATGTTCGCCTCGACGACCTATGGCATCGAGCCCGACATGATCACGTGCGCGAAGGGCATGACGAGCGGGTACTCCCCCATCGGCGCCACGATCGTGAGCGAGAAGATCTACGAGCCGTTCAAGCACGGCGATACCGCGTTCTACCACGGTTACACCTTCGGCGGGCATCCGGTGTCCTCCGCCGTGGCGCTCGCGAACCTCGACATCTTCGAGGAGGAGGGGATCAACGAGAACGTACGCGAGAACTCGCCGATCTTCCGTGCCACCCTCGAGAAGCTGCTCGACCTTCCGATCGTCGGCGATGTGCGAGGCGATGGATACTTCTTCGGCATCGAGCTGGTCAAGGACAAGGCGACCAAGGAGACGTTCGATGACGACGAGTCGGAGCGCCTGCTGCGTGGCTTCATGTCGAAGGCGCTCTTCGAGGCCGGGCTCTACTGCCGCGCCGACGACCGCGGCGACCCCGTCGTGCAGCTCGCTCCCCCTCTCACGATCGGCCCGAAGGAATTCGACGAGATCGAGAGCATTCTCCGCGGCGTTCTGACCGAGGCATGGACGCTCATCTGAGCCGCAGCTACCGGGACCTGTCGTTCTGGCACGACACCGTGCCGGGCGGCCTGGAACGGCGCCCGGCCCTCGACGGTGACATTCAGACGGATGTCGCCATCATCGGCGGGGGCCTGACCGGGCTCTGGACAGCGCACTACCTGCTCGCCAGGGACGATCGCCTGAACATCACGGTGGTCGAGAAGGAGATCGCGGGCTTCGGCGCGTCCGGTCGCAACGGCGGCTGGTGCAGTGCCCTGTTCCCGCGGTCGACCGCGTCGCTCGAGCGCGTGCACGGCCGGGCCGCTGCGATCGCGATGCGCCGGGCCATGATCAACACGGTCGACGAGGTTGGCCGGGTCACCGCCGCCGAGGGCATCGACTGCCACTTCGTCAGAGGCGGCACCCTCGCCTTCGCGCGTTCGCAGGCGCAGCTCCGCGCGGCGAGGGCCGAGGCCCAGGAGGCTGCACTGTACGGCGTCGACGCGCTCGAGCTGCGTGAGGGCGGCGGGGGCGTCGAGGGTGGCGTTCAGCTCGGCGTCGCCGGCGCGCTCGGGGCGGTCTACGACCCGGCGTGCGCCCGCGTGCATCCTGCCCGGCTCGTGCGGGGACTCGCGGCATCGATCGAGCGGCGCGGCGTGCGCATCGTCGAGGGCACCGAGGTCACGTCGTACTCGCGGGGCGTTGTCCGCACGACGCGCGGCACGGTGTGTGCGCCCGTCATCGTGCAGGCGACCGAGGGGTACGGCGCGACGATTGGCCAATCGCACCGCGACATCCTGCCGCTCTACTCGCTCATGATCGCCACCGAACCACTGTCCGACGAGTTCTGGAACCGCGCCGGCATCGCCCACGGCCAGACCTTCACCGACTTCCGCCACCTGCTCGTCTACGGTCAGCGCACCGCCGACAACAGGTTCGCGTTTGGTGGTCGCGGTGCCAGGTACCACTGGGGAAGCGCCGTGAGCGACGGGTACGACCACTCGCCGAAGGTGTTCGAGCATCTGCGGCGCACGCTCGTCGACCTGTTCCCGGAAGCAGTGGACTCCGCCATCACGCATCGCTGGGGCGGTCCGATCGGCGTACCGCGCGACTGGCATGCGAGTGTGCGGTTCGATCCGGCGACGGGCCTCGGCTCCGCGGGCGGTTACGTCGGCGACGGGCTGAGTACCACCAATCTCGCCGGACGCACCCTCGCCGACCTGATCACTGGCACCGACTCGAGCCTTTTGCGCCTGCCGTGGGTCGGTCACCAGTCACCTCGCTGGGAGCCGGAACCGATTCGCTTCGCTGCGGCGAACGCTGGCTTGCTCGCGATGGGCATCGCCGATGTCGAGGAGCGAGTGACCGGGCGGCCCTCCCTCGCCGCCCGGGTGATGGGACCGCTCGTCGGGCACTGACCGCGGCCGGCATCCGCGACGCCCGGGTTCACCGTGTCCCCGCGTTGTCAGGGATCGCGAATGCCCACTCGGGGAGGTGGCCGGCCTCGAGCATCGAGCGAAGAAGCTCCGCGAGACCGTAGCCTGCGTCGATCCGTTCCGCCTCGCCGACGAACCGTCCTGCGAGCGAACTCTTGCCGAGCGCCCAATTGAACCACGCGAGCTGGCAGAGCAGCGGTGGCCTCATTGACCGGGGCGCTCGAGCGGCGAGTGCCTTCACGAGGTCGATCGCCGTGAGCACCCGCGGAACGTCGGGCCGCGGTCCGTCACCCCACATGAGTGGAGCGGCGAGGAACTCCGCCGGGTCCTCGCCTGCGAAGT
>JAJAZI010000187.1 GCA_026785785.1 Microbacteriaceae bacterium | reverse complement strand
TGACGATCTCGTCGGCGATGAACTGCGCCTCGTCGTGCTGGCTGTAGCCGGTGAACCCGACGATCTTCTCGCCGTCGCCGACGGTCGTGAAGAGCTTCTTGTCCTTGCGGTCGAAGTTGTTCGAGATGACGGCGTTCGCGGCGCTGAGGATGTTCTGGGTCGAGCGGTAGTTCTGCTCGAGCAGCACGACCTCGGCTCCGGAGAAGTCCCGCTCGAACTCAACGATGTTGCGGATGTCCGCTCCGCGGAAGGCGTAGATCGACTGGTCGGAGTCACCGACCACCGTGAGCGAGGCTGGCGCGAGCTCGCGGGTCGGGTCGCTCAGCATCCGTCCGTCGAATCCCGTTGCGCCGGCGAGCAGATCGGTGCGCGGCGCCCTGGTGAGTTCGCGGATGAGAGCGTACTGGGCGTGGTTGGTGTCCTGGTACTCGTCGACGAGGATGTGCCGGAAGCGCCGCTGGTAGAGCGCCGCGACCTGGGGGAAGGCGCGGAACAGGTACACGGTCTGCCCGATGAGGTCGTCGAAGTCGAACGCGTTCGCGCGTGAGAGGCTGCGCGTGTAGGCCCGGAAGATCTCGAGGAACATCGCCTCGGTCGGGTCGTTGAAGTTGGCGCCGCGGGCGAACGACTCCACATCCTGCAGCTCATTCTTGAGCTTGGAGATGCGGCCGGATGCCGAACTCACCGTGAAGCCGAAGGTGTCGGCATTCAGGTCCTTGATGATCCGCTTGAGCAGCGCGCGGCTGTCGGCGGAGTCGTAGATCGTGAAGTTCTTGGTGAAGCCGAAGTGCTCGGCCTCGCGCCGGAGGATGCGCACGCACGCCGAGTGGAAGGTCGAGATCCACATACCCTCGGCGCCCCGGCCGACGAGTTCTTGCACGCGCTCGCGCATCTCGGCGGCGGCCTTGTTGGTGAAGGTGATCGCGAGGATCTGGCTGGGCCACGCCTCGCCCGACTCGAGCAGACCGGCGATGCGGCGGGTCAGCACGCTCGTCTTGCCCGACCCTGCCCCCGCGACGATGAGGAGGGCGGGGCCGCGGTACTCGACAGCGACGCGCTGCGCCGGGTTGAGTCCCTCGAGCAGGCGGGACTGTCCGCTGGCGGGCTGGGCGGGGTCGAGGATGAACGTCATGACCGGTCAATTCTAGGCGGGGCCTCCGACACCCTGCCGCGCCCCCCTCCCTTTCATCATTCAGGAGTGATGGGCAATCGGCGGCTTCATCATTCAGGAGTAACGGGCGCGGAGCGCTTTCATTATTCAGGAGTGACGGGCAAGAGGCGGCTTCATTATTCAGGACTCACGGCACGGCAATCGGCCACATCGGTCGCGACTGCAGCCCGGAACCCTGCAAACTCGGGCCAGTGCGGGCGCCATGACGCCCCATCGGCCCGGTGGCTCCTGAATCGTGAAACAGGTTTGCCCGCAAAACTCCTGAATGATGAAAGGGGTGTGGCCACAGGACTCCTGAATCGTGAAACAGGTTTGCCCCCAAAACTCCTGAATGATGAAAGCAGGGCTCAGGCTGGGGCGGCCAGATGCTTGCGCACCTCGAGGGCGAGGTCGGGGTGATCGGAGAAGACCCCGTTGATTCCGGATGCCAGGATCAGGCGAAACTCGGTCGGCCAGTCGCCGTGGTCTGACGCGGCCCCGCCAGTGCGATGGCCCTGGTGCAGGAATTGGTTCTCTGCGCGCAGCGTCCACCCGTAGATCAGCAGTCCGGCCGCGTGCGCCCGCTGGACGAGGTCGGTGGAGCTCACCACACCGGCCTCGTCACTCTGTAGGAGCAGCTTCTTGCTCACGCTGATCCCGTCGACGTGCCGCCGCAGTTCGCGGAGCCCCTCGTCAGTCAGCGACGACGCGTAGCTCGCGTGCGACCGGTCGAACGGCACGCCCGTCGACTTGACGAGATAGATGAAACGCCCACCGACCCCGCGCTCCCGGAGCCTGTCGAAGAAGGTGAGCTCGAAACTCTCGATCGTCAGCCGCGGGTCGCTCGTCCATCCGGCGGCCTCGAGCGCGTCGGCCAACAGCTCGTCCAAGGGCAGTCCGATGCCGGCGAAGTAGCTCGCGTGCTTGATCTCGAGCACGGCGCCGACCTGTCGCTTCTGCTCGTCGAGCAGCGCGAGCAGATCCTCGAGCCGGATGATCGGCTCCGTGCCGCTGTGCACCATGCTGGCGAAGCGGATGCCGGGCAGCGGCTCGGTCGCGCGCAGCGTGCTGAGCTCGGCCCAGGTGAAGTCCTCGGTGAACCATCCCGTTCGCGAGACGCCATCGATGCTCTTTGTGGTGCGGCGGTCGGCGAACTCGGGCCGCTCCGCGACATCCGTCGACTTCGACATCTCGTTCTCGTGCCGGATCACGAGCACTCCGTCGCGCGAGGCCACCAGATCGGGCTCGACGGCGTCCACGCCGTGCTCGATCGCCACCCGGTAGGCCGACTTGGTGTGCTCTGGATGGTAGCCGCTGGCCCCGCGGTGGGCAATCACGAGGGGGGCGTCGGGTCCGAGAAGGTTCACCCCACCAGCGTATGGGAACGAAAAGGCTTGCTAACCTGCACGTCATGGTCGTTTGCGTGAATTGTGGGGGTGCACTTGAGGACAGGTGGAAGTTCTGCATCTTCTGCGGCACACCCGTCTCGAAGGCGCCCATCAGCGATCCCGCGCCAGAACCCGCGCGTGAGCCGGATGCTGGCCCGTCCGAGGACGAACCCGGTGCCGAACCGGATGCCGAGCCGAATGCCGAGCTGGCCGCACAGACAGGCGCCGAACCCGAAGCCGACCAGCCGGGTGCACATCCCGGCCGCGAGCCAGACATCGCATCCCCAATCGACGACGGACCCGACTGGGAGCCCGAGCCGGCCCGCCCGCCGATCCCCTCCGCGATCCGCACGTTCGTGCCGGTCGAGATTGCGAACGAGGACGAGGACGACCCGGCCAACCGCCAAATCCGGCCGAGGTTTCGGCCGCGCAGCGTCGACATTCCCCTCGTGCTCGGCATCGCGCTCGGCATCGCCGGCCTCGCGCTCATCATCTACATGATCGCCGTGCTGAGCGGGCAGGGATAGCGTGCCCGCCACGCCGGCGCAGGAGCCGGCGCTTGCGATCCCGCTGCGCTTCGGCACCTACCGCGCGCGCTATTCCCTCGCGATCGGCCTACTCTTCGCGGGCGGCATCCTGCTGCAGTTCTCCTCCGCCTACACGCTCGGCCTCACCCTGGCCGGCGCGGCGGCGACGGTCGCCGGCTGGATCATCGTGCCCGCGCCCGGGTGGCGCCGTGCGCTGGTGGCAGGCCCCGCCCTGTTCGGCGTCGTCGCGCTGATCGGCGGCGCCCAGTCCAGTGGGCTCCTCGCGCTCACGCTCGGCGGCTGGCTCATCGTGCGGATGCGTCCGCTGGTGAGCTTCGTCGTGCTCGTCGCACCGGTGGCCGCCGCCTACGGACTCGCCCAGCTCTTTCCGCAATACGGCTACGGGGCGCTCGTCGGCGGCGTGCTCGGGGCCGTGCTTGTGGGCTCGGCCTGGCTGGCGCGGATGATCGCGGCCGCGCCGTTCGCTCAGCGCCGAATGATCGCACACCGAATTCGAACAAACGTCCCGTAAAATGAACGCAGACGATGGGTCTCCCCCACTCACAGCGAAAGAGGAATCGATGGCCACATCAAACCCCGCCTTCAAGAACACGGCGGCGTTCTCCGCCGGCGCGACCAAGGGCATCCAGCTTTCCCAGAACCAGAACCTCAGCGCCGGGCAGCTCGACGAGCTCTACGGTCGCCCCTCCGCCACCTCGGTCGACACCGACCGGATGACCTACGAAGACACGATCGTCAAGACCGTCGTCGCGTTCGGGTTCCTGCTCGTCGGTGCAGCCGTCGGCTGGTTCATCCCGGTTTTGATGATCCCCGCGGCGATCGCCGGCTTCGTGCTTGCTCTCGTCAACATCTTCAAGAAGAAGCCGTCTCCCGCACTCGTGCTGAGCTACGCCGCCGTACAGGGCGTCTTCGTCGGTGGCCTCACGATGTTCTTCGAGACGCAGTACCCGGGAATCGCCGTGCAGGCGGTGCTCGCGACGTTCACGGTCGTCGGTGTGACGCTCGCGCTCTTCGCGAGTGGCAAGATCCGGGCCTCGAAGAAGGCGACGAAGATTTTCCTCATCGCGATGGTCGGCTACGCGGCGTTCTCGCTGATCAACTTCGGCATGATGATCTTCGGCGTCACCGACCAGCCGTTCGGCATGCGAAGCATTGAGATCATTCCAGGGGTTCCGCTCGGGGCGGTCCTCGGCGTTTTCGTGATCCTGCTGGGTGCCTACTCGCTCGTGCTCGACTTCGACGGAGTGCAGCAGGGCGTGCGCAACGGAGCCCCCCGCTCCTTCGCCTGGAGGGCGGCGTTCGGCATCATTCTCACCGTTGTCTGGCTGTACATGGAGATCCTGCGCCTCATCGCGACCCTGGGAGGTAGCAACAACCACCACCTCACCGTGAACGGGCCGCCCCGAGGGGCGGCCCTTTTTTGTGTGGTGGGGTCAGCGCCCGCGAACGGCGCCGTCGGTGCGCAGCGCCGCGGAGTACCCGGCGGTGTTACCGAGCGCATTCGGGTGGAAATTGATGGGGTCGCGCAGGTCCTCACGGTTGAAGCTGATGTATGGCACGTTCGAGCCGATGCCGTGGCCGGCGAACTCGTCCGTGACGTCCGTCAGCGACACCCGCGGGTTCTTCGTTGCTTCCACCGCCAAGGCGATGACCCCGTTCAGCCCGTCGGTGGCATCGTTCATGATGGAAGCAAGCTGGCTTTGGGGCGTGGGGAAGTTCGGGTCGAACAGCCGCGGATAGTTGAGCACGACGATGCGCGCCTTCGGGAACGCGGCGGCAACGGTGGTGTAGGTGCCGACGAGCTCCTGAAAGACGCTCCCCGCATCGTCTCTCATCAAGTTGGCGGCGGCCGCTGCGACCGTATCTTCGCAGGACAACGGACCCAGATTGAGCGCGCAGGCTGCGAGCACCTGGTCGGAGTTGGCGTCGATGCCACCCACGGTGATGGTCACGAGTGACGCCTTCAGTTTAGTGCGGGCGCCAATGTCCGCGAGCTGCGCAATCGTGGCGTCCGTGTCCGCGCCGGAGCAGGCGAAGTTCAGGGCCTCGCGGTAGCTGCTCGATCCCGCGGTGATCGCCGGGTAGCTCGCGAACTGGCTCCGCTTGCAGCGTTCGGACAGCTCCACAATCGTAGCCGCGCCCTGGCCGGCGGTGAAGGAGTCACCGATGGCGACGTAGGAGCCGCCGGCAGAACCCTTGGGCTTCGCGACCGGCGATGCGGTGGCAGGGGCGACGGATGCGGCCACGATCAGGCCGAGGGAC
>JAJAZI010000186.1 GCA_026785785.1 Microbacteriaceae bacterium | reverse complement strand
GTCCACGCCCGCGACGATGAGTTCGTCGGTGCTGATGTCGGCACCGGCGGGCGCGAGGCCGAGCAGGGAGCGGGCGGTGATTGTCTTGCCCGATCCGGACTCCCCGACGATCGCGAGGCACTCGCCGGGTGCGATGTCGAAGCTCACCCCGTCGATGACGGTTCTCTGCCCGAACCGTACCCGCAGGTTGCGCACGGAGACGAAGCTCATGCCGCCGTCCCCTCTCCGCGCGCTCGCAGGAACCGGCCGAGCACGCTCGCCGAGATCACCGTGACGGTCACGACGAGTCCGGGGAACACGGCGATCCACCAGGCGGTGCCGAGGAAGTTGCGCCCCTCCGAGAGGATGAGGCCCCACCCGGGCGTCGGCGGCTGCGGCCCGAGCCCGAGGAAGCTGAGGCCGGCGGCAGACGCGATCGCGGTTCCGAAGCCAATCGTCGCCATCACCAGCAACGGGCCGAGGGTGTTGGGCACGACGTGGCGGAGCACGCTGCGCCATTTGGGCACACCGAGGATCAGGGCGGCGCGCACGTAGCCGGAGCGACGCACGGTGAAGGTCTGCACCCTGGCGACCCGCGCGTAGACCGGCACGGCCGCGAGCGAGATCGCAATGACGAGGCTCACCGGGCCGGGGCCGAGAATCGCGATGACGAGCAGCGCGAGCAGGAACTCGGGGAACGACATGAGAACCTCGATCACACGCGAGATCGCGCCGTCGATCACGCGTGGCGCGAGCCCCGCGAGGGTGCCGACCAGAAGCCCCGCGGTCATGGCGATCGTCGTGGCGAGAACCCCGATCGCGAGGGAGTAGCGGGTGCCGTAGACGACGCGCGCGAAGACATCCCTCCCGGTCTGATCGGTACCGAACGGATGCTCGATGCTCGGCGCCCGCAGCGCTTGCAACACCTGCGTCTGGATCGGATCGGCGCCCGTGAGCAGCGCGGGCGCCACGGCCGCGACGACGAGCACGAGGAGGAACGCGGATGCCGCGATCGCGCCCGCGAGCCCGGCTCGCAGCGGCCGGAGCCGGGTCCTGCCGAGCGGCACCGTCATGTCGCCACGCTCCCGGTGCGCAGCCGCGGGTCGATCCACCGGTAGAGCACGTCGACGACGAGGTTGATGAGGGCGAAGGTCACCGCGGCGAGCAGAATGATGCCGAGCACCACGGGGAGGTCGCGGTCGATGATCGCGCGGAGGGTGACCCGCCCGAGTCCCGGCCGCGCGAAGACTGTCTCGACCAGCACGGCGCCGCCGATGAGGGTGCCGACGAGGTAGCCGACGAGGGTGACGCTGTCGGCCGCGGCGTGCCGCAGGGTGTGCCGCAGCAGCAGGCGGCCACCGCCGATCCCGCGGGCGATCGCGGTCGTTGCGAAGGGCCGCGCAGACGCGGCATCCAGCCCCTGCCGGAGCACCTGGCTGATGACCCCGGCGACCGGCAGGGCGAGGGTGAGCGCGGGCAGCACGAGGGCGCGCAGGCTGCCGGTCTCGGCGATGGGGAACCAGCCGACCTGGAAGACGAAGACGGCGATGAGCACCAGACCGGTCCAGAACGTGGGCGAGGAGACCGCGGTGAGCTCGACGAGCGACACGATGCGGGTGGAGCGGCGGCCTCGTGCGGCGAGCGTCGCGATCGTGGCGAGCACGAGGGCGAAGGCGAGGGCGAGGGCGGTCAGCTGCAGGGTTGCCGGCAGTTGCTGCCCGATCACCGACGAGACGGGTTGGCGCAGCTGGTACGACTCGCCGAGGTCGCCTGTCGCAAGGCGTCCGAGGTACTGCAGGTAGCGGGCGATCGGCGGGTCGTCGAGGCCCCAATCCGCCCGGATCTGCGCCTTCAGCTGCTCGCTGACCTGCGCCTGCACGCCGAGCATGACCTCGACCGGGTCGCCGGGGATGAGAGTCAGCGCGAGGAAGCCCGCCGTCGCCGCACCCCAGACCACGAGGAGGAGCCCGCCGAGGCGTCCGAGCAGCCAGCGCACTGGTGCGCCGGGCGTTGCACGCTTCGGCGGGTCCGGCCTCACGACCCCTGGACCTGGACGCCGTAGAACAGCGGGCGGCCGTAGAGATCGAAGGCGAGCCCGGTGACCGAGTCGCTGAAGGCGGTGATCATCGACGGCACGTACAGCGGCACGATCGCAACGTTCTCGGCGTTCCACTGCTGAAGCTCGGTGTACAGGGCCGCGCGCTCGGCCGGGTCGCTCGTCGCGACGGCATCCTCGAGCAGGGTGTCGATGGCGGGATCACTCACGCCCGACGCGTTCTGGAACCCGTCGGTGGCCAGGTGGCTGCGCAGCAGGTCGGCATCGACGCCGGAGAAGCCCCAGTCGGTGATGTCGAACGTCTTGGGCCCGTACTGTTCGTTATAGGCGGCAGGTTCGAGCGCTTCGCGCACGATCTCGAAGCCGATCCCCTTGAGGTCGGACTGGATGACGTCGGCAAGGCTCGCGCGATCGTCCGGGATGGGCGTGTAGGCGATCCAGCGGGCGCTCAGGCGCTCGCCGTCTTTGGTGCGGTAGCCCTCGGCATCCCGCTCGGTCCAGCCTGCCTCGTCCAGCAGTGCGTTCGCGCGGTCGATGTCGACGGATGGGCGCTGCTCGAGAGAGCTGTCGTAGGAGTCGGGCGTGGTCGGGCCGAGGATGCTCCAGGCGCGCGGGTACTGGCCGAAGAAGATGCCGTCGACGGCGTCCTGCGGGTCGAATCCGAGCTGGAACGCCTGGCGCACCTTCACGTCGGCGAACACGCCGTTGTTCTGGTTGAGGTAGAGCGAGTACGGCAGGCCGGGCAGCTCGACCGAGTTGACCGTGGTGCCGTCGCCGATGCTGCCGACGGTGCTCGGGGTCACGTTGCCGGCCACCTGCACCTCCCCGCTCGTGAGCGCGCCCGCTCGCACCGAGGGCTCCGGCAGGATGCGCACGACGAGCTCGTCGAGGTCGCTCGCCCCGCTGTGCTCCGCGTTCGCGGGCGCCCAGTCGTAGTCGGGATTCGCCGTGTAGACGAGCTCCTGGTCGGGCGTGTACTCGCTCAGCACGAACGGGCCGGTGCCGACCGAGATGCCGGGGCCTCCGGTCTTGAGTTCGTCGGCCTTCCCATCCAGGACCGCGGGTGAGTAGAAGCCCAGCTGCGAGGTACTGAGGGCCTGCAGGAACGGTGCGTACGGCTTGCTGAAGTCGAAGCGCACGGTGAATTCATCGACCGCCTCCGCGCCGAGAAAGGAGCCGCCGTCGGCGCTGTAGCCGATCATGCTCGCGGCCTGGGCCGATGCGGTCTCCGGCGCGGTGACGTGCTCGAAGTTCGCGACGACCGCGTCGGCGTTGAACGGCTCGCCGTCGTGGAAGGTGACGTCCTCGCGCAGGGTGAACTCGTACTGCAGCTCGTCGGGGGAGATCGTCCACGACTCGGCGAGCCACGGCTGGAAGCTTCCGTCGAGATCCTGGGCCACGAGCGAGTCGAGGACCGCCCGCTGCACGAGTGCGCTCACGTCGAGCTGGCTCGAGTGCGGGTCCATGTGTCCGGCGCTGAGGTTTGCTCCCTCGATCGCATAGGTGAGGGACTGCTGGTCGCCGTCGCCGCTCGCCGCCGTGCATCCCGCCAGCAATCCGGCGATCGCGAGGCCGGCGACGGCCCCTGCTGTTCTGAGAGAGCGTGGGGCGCGAGCGGGCATGCGTGAATCTCAATTCTTTCGCTGGGTGTAGGACCACCCTACAATAACTGGACTCGGTCGATTAAAGAGGGGCAGCCAGATGACGACCACGCGCGGACGACCCCACGCATCCTCCCGCGAGATGCTCCAGGAGGCCGCATTCGACCTGTTCCTCGAGAACGGCTACGCCGGCACCACCGTGACCCAGATCACCCAGCGCGCCGGTGTCAGCCGGGCGACGTTCTTCAACTACTTCTCGGCGAAGAGCGACGTGTTCTGGATCGACCTCGACGACGTGCTCGCGCGCCTGCCGCATGCCCTCGCCGCGACGGATGCGCGCGATCCGGTCATGCACGCGATGTGCTCGGCGATCGTGACGGCCAGCACGAGTCTCGGGCCGGCCAACGTGCCGTGGGCGCTCACCCACCTGTCGATGATCGGCGACATCGGCGAGCTCCAGTCGTCGGCGATGGCGAGGCTGGCGTGCCAAGCGCGTACTCTGAGCGAGTTCATCACGAGACGCATCGGGCGCGATTCGGAGCCTGCGCTGATCGCGACGGCGGCGAGCTTCGCGACGATCGGTGCGGTCATCGCGGCAGCCCAGGCGTGGGCGGGCGCAAGCACGAAGCGGGGCGAGCTCGGCCCCTATCTCTCGGCTGCGCTAGCGCCGCTGTGCGCCGGCGTTCAGAACGCCATCGACTCGATGCCGCCGCGCAAATTGTGAGGTCCGGCCTCCCACGCCTAGGCTGATCCCGGCCCGGTAGTCCGTGGCCATCGTTGTATTCGCTCGCGGAATCGTCCGCGACGGCATCCGAGGGGCAGTATGACCAACGACACCCCGACCGAGCGGTTCGATCCGAACGGCAAGGGCAGCGGCAACAACCCGCCCGCCGGCGGCACGCCGGAGGATGCACCCACCGAGGCGATCTCGAGTGCGGACATCGACGATGGGGCGCCGACCGAGGCGATAAACCACCGCTCCGCAGGCGCCGCGACAGCCCCACTCGGGACCGGCCTCTACAGCGCCACACCGTTCGCCGCCGACAAGCTCGGTGCACCCCAGCCGCTCGGTGCCACGCCACCGGATGACGCCACCCAGGTGCTCAGCGCGAGCCCGGCGACAGGCGCCACTCAGGTTTTCACTCCCCCGACGCCCGCCGGCGGTAATGGTGGGGCCGGGTTCGAAACGGCCCTTTTCGGTGCCGCTGGGGGCGAGCAGTCGGCCACGGCTCCGGTCGAGGCGGCGCCGGTCGAGGCGGCGCCGGTGGCTCCGTCC
>JAJAZI010000185.1 GCA_026785785.1 Microbacteriaceae bacterium | reverse complement strand
TCCGCGGGGCTCAGCACCTCGGACTCGTCGATGAAGTCGACGCTGAGGGCCTGCAGAATCTGCGCCTCGACGAAGTGGCCGATGCGGGCCTTCGCCATGACCGGGATCGAGACCACATCGCGGATCCCATCGATGAGGTCGGGATCGCTCATGCGAGAGACGCCGCCCTCGGCGCGAATGTCGGCCGGGATGCGCTCGAGGGCCATGACAGCGACGGCCCCGGAATCCTCTGCAATGCGCGCCTGATCGGCGTTAACGACGTCCATGATGACGCCGCCCTTAAGCATCTCGGCGAGGCCGCGCTTGACTCGGCTCGTGCCGACTTGTTCGTTCGAATTGGTGTCGTTCATTGTGTGTGTACTCTACTCCGAGGATTCTGTGCGTTCGGTCGGCCAGGCCTCGGCGATGGATCGCCGCACATCGCCGAGAAGCTGCGGCAGTGCTTTGGTCTTGGCGATGATGGGGAAGAAGTTCGAGTCGAGGGCCCAGCGCGGCACGATGTGCTGGTGCAGGTGGTCGGCGATGCCGGCCCCCGCGATCCTGCCCTGGTTCATGCCGATGTTGAAGCCCTCGTTGCGCGAGACCGTCTTGATCACCCTCATGGCCGTCTGGGTCAGAGCCGCGATCTCCGAGGTCTCCTCCGCCGTCGCCTCGTCGTAGAGGGCGACGTGGCGGTAGGGGCAGACCAGCAGGTGCCCGCTGTTGTACGGGAACAAATTCAGGAGCACGTAGGCGTGGGTGCCGCGGGCCACGATGAGCGCCTTCTCGTCGTCCATCCGCGGGGCAATGCAGAACGGGCACTCGTGCTCCGGCGGCTGCTGGCCGTTCTGGATGTAGACCATGCGGTGCGGCGTCCACAGGCGCTGGAACTCGTCGGGCACCCCGGCAAGCTCATAGGAGCCGTCGACCGTGATCCCGTGCAGTTCGGAGTCGTCGATCGCCATCGCTCAGACCTGCGCCTTCGAGTCAATTGCGTCGGTGATCCGGCGGATGGCCTCATCGACGGGAACCCCGTTTTCCTGGGTGCCGTCGCGATAGCGGAAGCTGACGGCGCCCGCGGCGCGGTCCTCCTCGCCGGCGATGAGCTGGAACGGCACCTTGGCCTTCGTGTGGGTGCGGATCTTCTTCGGCATCCGGTCGTTCGAATGGTCGACCTCGGCCCGAACCCGTTTCGCCTTGAGCTTCGAGATGACCTCGTCGAGGTAGTTGCCGTACTCCTCCGCGACGGGGATGCCGACGACCTGAACGGGCGCGAGCCAGACCGGGAAGGCACCGGCGTAGTGCACGGTGAGCACGCCGAAGAACCGCTCGATCGAGCCGAACAGCGCGCGGTGGATCATGACCGGACGCTTCCGGGTTCCATCGGCGGCGGTGTACTCGAGGTCGAACCTCTCGGGCAGGTTGAAGTCGAGCTGCACGGTCGACATCTGCCAGGTGCGGCCGATCGCGTCGCGCGCCTGCACTGAGATCTTGGGGCCATAGAACGCGGCTCCGCCCGGGTCGGGCACCAGGTCGAGCCCCGACTCGGCGGCGACCTCGGCGAGCGTCGCGGTCGCCTCCTCCCAGATCTCGTCGTCGCCGACGAACTTCTCCGGGTCCTTGGTCGAGAGTTCGAGGTAGAAGTCGGTGAGTCCGTAGTCGCGCAGCAGCGCGACCACGAAGTTCAGAGTGCTCGTGAGCTCCGCCTTCATCGACTCCCTGGTCGTGAAGATGTGTGCGTCGTCCATCGTGAGCCCGCGCACGCGGGTGAGTCCATGCACGACGCCGGACTTCTCGTTGCGGTAGACGGTGCCGAACTCGAACAGGCGCAGCGGCAGGTCGCGGTAGGAGCGCCCGCTCGAGCGGTAGATAAGGATGTGGAAGGGGCAATTCATGGGCTTGAGGTAGTAGTCGGCGCCCTGCCGGGTGATCTCGCCCTCCTCGTTGCGTGCCTCGTCGAGGTGCATCGGGGGGAACATTCCGTCGGCGTACCAGCCGAGGTGGCCGGATGTCTCGAACAGGTTCGCCTTGGTGATGTGCGGAGTGTAGACGAAGTCGTAGCCGGCGTCCTCGTGCTTGCGGCGCGAGTAGTCCTCCATCTCGCGGCGGATGATGCCGCCCTTGGGGTGGAATACGGCCAGCCCGGATCCGATCTCATCAGGGAAGGAGAAGAGGTCCAACTCCTGTCCGAGCTTGCGGTGGTCGCGCTTCGCGGCCTCCTCGAGCCGCCCCTGGTAGGCGCGAAGGTCGTCTTTACTTGCCCAAGCGGAGCCGTAGACGCGCTGGAGCTGTTTGTTTTTCTCCGAGCCGCGCCAGTAGGCGGCGGCGGTGCGCAGGAGGGCGTAGCCGGTGCCGATCATCCGGGTGCTCGGCAGGTGCGGCCCGCGACAGAGGTCCTTCCAGAGGGTCTCCCCCGTCTTCGGGTCGACGTTGTCGTAGATCGTGAGTTCTGAGCCGCCGACCTCGACCGATTCGTTGTCGGCGCCGTCGGCAGCGCCGCCCTTGAGACCGATGAGCTCGAGCTTGTACGGCTCCCCCGCGAGTTCGGCGCGCGCCTCATCCTCGGTAACGACGCGGCGCACGAAGCGCTGCCCGGCGCGGATGATGCGGTCCATCGCCTTGGCGACCGCCTTGACGTCATCCGGGGTGAACGGGGTCTCGACGTCGAAG
>JAJAZI010000184.1 GCA_026785785.1 Microbacteriaceae bacterium | reverse complement strand
TCGACAGCACGGTCACCTCGATCGCGGTGCGCACGATCCAGAACCGCACGCCCCAGCGATCGTGGATGCCCGTCATCAAGCCGTCGCGCGGACCCGGGCCGAACCCGGCGCCGATGTAGAGCCCGGTGGCGATCGCGAGCAGCGCGAGACCGCCGGCGAACAGCAACACCTGGCTCCAGAGCTCGGTGGCGAGCGGCAGCACGGCCAGGCCGACCTCGGCGCTCGGCCCGATGAGCAGCACGTTGAGGATGGTGCCGACGCCCGGCTTCTGCCGGATCGGGATCCACAGCAGTAGCACGATCGCGCCGATGATGATGGTCACCCAGCCGAATGGGATGCCGGTGCGCAGCGACACTCCCTGTGAAAGCACGTCCCACGGCGAGACGCCGATGCCGGCCTGGATCATCATCGCGATCGCGAAGCCGTAGAGAAAGAGGCCGAGCACGAGCTGGGTGATGCGACGGGCGAACACAAACGACATAAGAGTATCCAATCGCCCAATTGGTCTTCTCTCAAGAGGCCAATCTTTGTACACTGGCCTGATGTCCAGCATCTCCGCCCGCATATTGGACTCGCTGCTGCAGGATTGGCGCAGCAGCGCGCCCGCCTACACGGCGCTCGCCGACCGCATCCGGCTGCTCATTCTCGACGGACGCATTCCCGTCGGCGCGCGCCTGCCGGCCGAACGCGACCTCGCCCAGCGCCTCGGCGTGAGCCGCACGACCGTCACCGCGAGCTACGCCGAGCTGCGCGAGGCCTGCTACCTGTCGAGCCTGCGCGGATCCGGCAGCATCGCCCGGCTGCCCGGCCGTGCACCGGTGCCGATCAACGAGCCGGGCGCCGGGTTCCTCGACTTCAGCAAGGCGGCTCTGCCCGCGAGTCCCCTGCTGGCGGATGCCGCGGTGCGGGCCGCGCAGGCCCTCCCGGCCTACCTCGCCGACACCGGTTTCGACCCGATTGGGCTGCCGCGGCTGCGCCAGGCGGTAGCCGACCGCTACGCCGCACGCGGCCTGCCGACCGAGGCCGAGCAGGTCATGATCACGATCGGCGCCCAGCACGCGATCGCGCTGCTCGCCCGGGTGCTGCTCGATCGCGGCGACAGCGCCCTCGTCGAGTCGCCGAGCTATCCGCACGCCTACGACGCACTGCGGGTCGCGGGCGCCCGGCTGGTTCCGGTCGCCGTCACGAGCGACGACGGCTGGGACGAAGACGCCCTCGAGCAGGGCCTGCGCCGCACGAGCCCCGCGCTCGCCTACCTGATGCCTGACTTCCACAACCCGACCGGCCGGGTAATGGGCGCCGAGCTCCGGGAGCGGATGCTGGGACTCGCCGCCCTGCAGGGCACCACAGTCATCGCGGACGAGACCATGGCCGAGCTCGGCATCGACGAGCCGGAGACCCTGCTGCCGCTCGCCGGCTACGGCGCCGCGGTCTCGATCGGGTCGCTCGGCAAGACCGTCTGGGGCGGCGTGCGGATCGGCTGGATCCGCGCCGAGCCGCAGCTGATCCAGAAGCTCGTGCGCGCCCGGTCGGCCGGCGACCTCGGAACGCCGATCCTCGAGCAGCTCATCGCGATCGAGCTGCTCGGCCGCTACGACGAGGTGCTTGCGGGGCGGCGGGAGCAGCTGCGCCTCGGGCGCGACTACCTCGAGTGGGCCGTGCGAGAGGCGCTACCGCAGTGGACCGTGCCGCACGTCAGCGGCGGCCTCACCACCTGGGTCAACCTCGGTCGGCCGGCGAGCTCGCAGCTCACCCTCGCAGCGCGAAACGAGGGCCTCGTGCTCGCCTCCGGCCCGCGGTTCGGCATCGACGGTGCGTTCGAGCGGTTCCTGCGGCTGCCGTTCAGCTACACCCCCGACGAGACCGACCGGGCGGTCGCGTCGCTCGCCCGGGCGTGGGACGCCCTATCGCGGCATCCGCTTCCCGAGCAGAACTACCTGGCCGCGGTCGTCTGAGCGGTGGGCGCGCGACGGCGGTGCGGATGCCGACGAGGCGCGATCCGACCGCATCCGCCCAGCGAAGATGACAGATACTGGATCCCGTCGCCGAAAGGAACCCATGAACAGCCTCGACAGCAAGCCCTGGCTCCCCGCCTACGCCGACGGCGTGCCTGACGAGATCGAGCCGGTCAACCAGACCCTCGTCGACATGATCGACGAGGCCGTCGCCACCTACCGGCGCGAGGTCGCACTCGAGTTCTTCGGGGCGGAGACGACCTACGCCGAGCTCGGCGAACGGATCGCCCACGCGGCTGAGGGCCTGCGGCGGCTCGGCGTAATGGCCGGGGACCGCGTCGCGATCGTGCTGCCGAACTGCCCGCAGCACGTCGTCGCCTTCTACGCGGTGCTGCGGCTCGGCGCGATCGTCGTCGAGCACAACCCGCTCTATACGGCGCGCGAGCTGCGGCACCAGTTCGAGGACCACGGCGCGCGGGTCGCGATCGTCTGGGACAAGGTCTACGACACGGTGGCGGGCTTCCCGAAAGATATCCGGCTCGATCGCCTGGTCGCGGTCGACCTCACCGCCGCGCTCCCGTTCGGCAAGCGGCTCGCGCTGCGCTTGCCGATTCCGAAGGCCCGCACCGCGCGGGCGGCGATGACGGCGACCCCCTCCGGCCGCAACGTATTCACTTGGGACCGCCTCATCTCGGGCCGTCGCCTGTCGAACCGGCATCCGGCTCCCCGGCCGAGCGACACGGCCCTGCTGCAGTACACCAGCGGAACCACCGGCACGCCCAAGGGCGCGATCCTCAGTCACGCGAACCTGCGGGCCAACGCGGCGCAGGGGAAGGCCTGGGTTCCCGGGCTGACCCGGGGCAAGGAGACCTTCTATGGGGTGCTGCCGCTCTTCCACG
>JAJAZI010000183.1 GCA_026785785.1 Microbacteriaceae bacterium | reverse complement strand
CGTCGTGTCGCCGCCCACTGGGCCGACGAAGCGGAGCTGCGCCGTGCCCGAGTTTGAGCTGAGCGCCTCTTGGAGCTCGATCTGCAGGTACATCAGTTCCTTCCCCACTCACCCAATCGTCCAGCTCGCACCGGCGCCCGAGAACCGGCCAAAGGTCACGCGGCGACGCGCAAATCGACCTATCGGCGAGCGGGGCTCTGGGTCGGCGATGCTCCCGACGGGCAGGCTCGACCTTGCCGCGCTCCGTGCCGCCGACCAGGACTGGCGACCGGCGCCACCAGGGTTCGCGACCCGCGCTACCCGCGCACGACCGGCCGCATCGCCCCGAGCTCCAGGGCGAGACCGATGTCGACGAGTTTCACGAGCCCGGTGAACCGCTGCGCCTGCCCCATCAGGAGCCCGGCTTTGTGGCCGCCGAAGGTCACCGTGGTATCGGCCGGGAGCACGGTCGGATCCGGCACCGAGCCGTCGTCCGCACCGATCCCGCTCGGAATGTCCACGGCAACGACGAGCGGTCGGGCCGGCGACCTGACAGGAAGGGGCCTGACCACGGGAAGGATCGCCGCGACAATCTCCCGCGCCCGGCCCCGCAGGGCGGGATCTGCCGCCGATCCCGTGCCGAGGATGCCGTCCACGATGAGATCCGCGTTGGCAACGAGTGACGCGACCCCGGCGGGGTCTGCGGAATCGTGTACCCGGGCTCCCGCGGCAGTCGCCGCCGAGAGGCCGTCCTCGTGCATCCGGCCGCCCACTGGCACGATCTCGACCCGCACGCCGTCTGCCGCGAGCAACGCGCCCGCGAACAGCGCATCGCCACCGTTGTTGCCGGTGCCGACGAGCAGCACGACGGTAGGTGCGGAAGCGCCGACAGGGGCCGAGTTGCCGCCGCCAGCTGCCGCTGCACCCCGGACCCGCAGCAGCCCGCGGATCTCATCGGCGAGAGCCGCGGCGGCGCGCTGCATGAGCGGCTCGCCGGCGGCGAGATGCGGCTCTTCCGCGGCGCGGATCTGAGCTGCGGAGTATCCATTGCGCATGGGATCCACTATTCCACTGCGTAATCAGATGCGAAACGCGAATCAACGGGGCGCCATGGCGGGAATGGTCAGGTGCTTAGGGGCAGACTTATAAACTGGGCGTTTGATCGCGTCCGCCTGCAAGGCGATAGGGAGACCCGTTGGACGGAAACGCAACCACGACGCATCGGAACGTGGCGCTACTGTCGGTGGCAAGCAGGATCGCCCCCCGCATCACGACGTCGGAAGACATCGACGCGCGTCTGGCGCCAGCCCTCAAGCGACTGCGTCTGCCGCGGGGACTGCTGCAGCGAGTCGCCGGCGTTCACGAACGCCGCAACTGGAACGAGGGCCAGCGCTTCGATGACGAGGCGATCTCGGCCGGCAAGCGAGCGCTCAGCGAGGCGGGAATCGATCCGAGCCAGGTGGGCCTGCTCATCAACACCTCGGTGACCCGCAAGCATCTCGAGCCCTCCGTCGCCGTGCGCATCCACCACGGTCTCGGGCTGCCGTCCTCGGCGATCAACTTCGACATCGCCAACGCCTGCCTGGGCTTCGTGAATGGGATGAGCCTCGCCGCAGGACTCATCGACTCCGGCCAGATCAAGTACGCGATCGTCATTGACGGTGAGGATGCCGACGAGATCCAGCACAACACGATCGAACGCCTCATCAACTCCGACCTCCCCCGAAGCGATTTCATGAGCGAATTCGCGAGCCTCACCCTCGGCTCCGGTGCCGCCGCGGCCGTCCTCGGCCCGGCCGACGCGCATCCGGAGGGCCACCGCATGCTCGGCGGCGTCACGAGGGCCGCGACCCAGTTCAACGACCTCTGCGTCGGCAGCGTCGACGGCATGTTCACGAATGCCAAGGCGCTGCTCAAGGGCGGCCTCGACCTGGTCTTCTCGGCTTGGAAGGAGGCCCAGCGGGACTGGAACTGGACGAGCATGGACCGCTACATCATCCACCAGGTGTCCGACGTGCACACCGACTCGATCATCAAGGCGAGCGGCATGGACCGCGCGCGCGTGCCGCTGACCTACCCCAGATTCGGCAACGTCGGCCCCGCGTCGATCCCGATCACGCTCGCCGAGGAGTCCCCGAAGCTCGATCGCGGTGACCGGGTACTCCTCATGGGCGTCGGCTCCGGACTCAACACCGCGATGATGGAACTGGCCTGGTGAGGTTCCGGATGCCGCGGGCCGCGACGGTCGCGGCCGCCGCGTCCCTGCCACCGGCCGGACTCGACGGGCTCCGCCCCGGCTTCTCCCGACTCGTCGAGGTTGCCGAGTCCGGTGCTGAGCCGAGCACACCTGGCGCGACCCGCACGGGCGCACTTGGCGCGACCCGCACCTGGCACATACTCGACAACGCCACGCAACTCGCCGAGCTGGGCGCCACGCCTGTCGGCACCGTGCTCTGCGTTCACGGCAACCCGACCTGGTCGTACCTGTGGAGGGCGTTCGTCGCCGACGCGACGGATGCCGCGGCCCGCGGCGACGAGGCCTGGCGGGTCATCGCCGTCGACCAGCTCGAGATGGGATTCTCCGAGCGCACGGGAACCCCGCGCACCCTCGAGCGCCGGGTGCGCGACCTCGGCGATCTCACCCGCGCACTCGGGATCGACGGCCCGGTCAGCACCTTCGGCCACGACTGGGGCGGCGTGGTCTCGCTCGGGTGGGCCGTCGACCACCCCGAACAGCTCGTCGGGGTCATGCTGCTGAATACCGCCGTGCACCACAAGGAGGACGAGCCGATCCCGGCACCGCTGCGCCTGGCCCTCCGGCGCTCGATCCTGGGTCGCGCGACCGTGTCGACGCCCGCCTTCCTCGAGACGACGCTCGCTCTCGCGCATCCGCCCCTCTCCGCCGCCATCAAGGCCGGATACCGCGCCCCCTACCTGGGCGCCGAGCGG
>JAJAZI010000182.1 GCA_026785785.1 Microbacteriaceae bacterium | reverse complement strand
GGCGCCCCCCAACCCCAACCCAACCCCCCCTCCCCCCCCCCCCCCGCGCCCGGGGGGGGGCCCTTCTCACTGTTCCAGGAAGGTTCAGCCCGATGTCGAACAGCGCAGGTGCGGCTGGGTGCCCGCCCGGTCGATTAGCCTTGAACGATGAGTTCCCCCCTCGGCACGCAGGTCAGCCAGCACGTGACAGTGCGCTTCTTCGCCTCGGCCAGAGCCGCCACCGGTATGGACGAGGTGCGACTGGAACTTCCCCCGCTGGCATCCATCGCCGACGCGCTGCAGCAGGTGACCGCAGCCCCTGGCCAGCCCCTGGAGCAGGTGCTCTCCCGCTGCTCCTTTCTCGTCAACGCCGTCTCGACCACGGATCGGGCGACGGAGCTCTCCGACGGGGACGTCATCGACGTGATGCCGCCATTCGCCGGCGGCTGAGCGCGCCCGTGGCGCGTGCGGCGCAGGCGGCATCCACGCCTCCAGAGCGCCCGCTCGCGCTGAGCGTGCCCGCCGCAACAGGCACCGTCGACGGCAATGAGCACGCCCAACAGACAGACGCCGACCGGCTAGTAGCGCGGCCCGCCCGGGTCGGTCAGGTCGAGCCAGGCCCGGATGCCGCCGCGCAGCGACACCGCATCCGCGCCGGCGGCGCGCAGCGCCTCGGCTGCCCGCTGCGAACGGATGCCGGTCTTGCAGTATACGACGAACGGGCCCGCCCCGAGGGCAGTCGGGTCCTCGAGCAGCTGCGCGAGCGGCACGAGCCTGGCGCCGTCGATGTGCACGAGCTCGTGCTCGAACGGTTCCCGCACGTCGATCAGACCGGCGACCTCGACGGCGCTACCGGTGCTGTGTCCTCCGAGTGCCACGGGGCCGCGCCCGCACACGCCCCGGCCGACGAGCTCCTCGGCGCTGAGCTCCTCGGCGCTGCGATCGCGGTCGGCGGGCGCCGCGGCCGTCCCCACCCCGCAGAACAGCTCGTAGTCGATGAGCTCGGTCACCGGCATCCGCCCCTCCCTGCGGGACAGACTCACCTCACGCCAGCCGCCGGCGAGCGCATCGAGAACCTGGATGCGGCCCAGCAGCGGCTCGCCAATGCCGGTGATGAGCTTGATCGCCTCGGTCGCCATCATCGAGCCGATGCTCGCGCAGACCGCGCCGAGCACTCCCGCCTCGTCGCACGACAGCACCTCGCCGGGCGCGGGCGGCACGGGATGCAGGTCGCGGTAGTCGAGCGAGCGTCCGTCGGGGGCCGACTCCCAGAACACCGTGACCTGGCCGTCGAAGCGGAACACCGACCCCCACACGTAGGGCTTGCCGAGAATGGCCGCCGCATCGTTCGCGAGGTAGCGCGTCGCGAAGTTGTCACTGCCGTCGATCACGAGGTCGTAACCGGAGAAGATCTGCACGGCGTTGCCGGCGTCGAGCCGCACGGCGTGCTCCACGACACTCACGAGCGGGTTGAGCTCGGCGATCGCACGCGCCGCGCTCACGGTCTTCGGCTCACCGATGCTCGCGGTGCGATGGATGACCTGACGCTGCAGGTTCGAGAGGTCGACGGTGTCGAAATCAACGATTCCGATCGTTCCGACTCCCGCCGCTGCGAGATACTGAAGCACGGGCGATCCCAGCCCGCCGGCGCCGATCACGAGCACGTGCGCGGTGGCCAGACGGCGTTGACCAGACGGCCCGAATCCCGGCAGCATGAGGTGACGCGATCCGCGTGCGACCTGCTCGGGAGTCAGCTCGGCCCCGAGTTCGACCAGGGGAGGCAGAATCGACATGACTAACCTCCTCGCGGCCCAGAGCCGCACTCGCGGCGGGTCTCCCAGTCTACCGACGCGCATCCGCAGCCACCCCGCGCTCGCGCCCGCCCTGGTCGGGCTGCTCGGTCTCACGATCTCGCTCATCGGGATCGGCATCCCGTCCCTCTGGTACGACGAGGCGGCGACAGTCACGGCCGTCATGCGGGACTGGCCAGAGCTGTGGCGGATGCTGGCAAACGTCGACGCCGTGCACGGCGCTTACTACATGCTCATGCATGTGCTCGTCGACCTGTTTGGATACTCCCCGCTGCTATTGCGGGTGCCGAGCGCGATCGCGGTGGGCGCGGCGGCCGCCCTCACGGTTGTACTCGGACGGCAGCTCGGCCTTGGCGGCGGCGCCGTTGTCGGCGGGCTGGTCTTCTGTCTGCTCCCCCGCGCGACCTGGATGGGAACCGAGGCACGGTCGTACGCGTTGAGCGCCGCTCTGGCGGTGCTGCTCACGATTGTGTTGCTGCATGCGCAGAGATCGAATCGGCGCCGCTGGTGGCTCGTCTACGCCGCGGTCACCGTGGTGTCGTGCTACTTCTTCATCTACCTCGCGCTCGTCATCGTCGCGCACGGGTTCACCCTGGCCTGGTGGCTGGCGAGCGCGCGGCGAGCCGCCGTTCCGACGGTGCGCCGGTGGTTCGTGGCGAGTGCGGCCGCGGCGGTCGCCCTGCTGCCGTTCGCGCTCGCCGTGATCGGGCAGAACGCCCAGGTATCGTGGATTCTCGACCTCGGCCCGAACACGCCCCGCCAGGTGCTGCGCACGCAGTGGTTCCTGTTCGACGGGCGGTTCGCGATCGCCGGCTGGATCCTCATCGCGTTCGGCGCGATCGCGCTGCTCCGCAAGGCCTGGGGCTTCTCGGCGGCCGCCGTACTGCTGCCCGCGCTCGTGGTGCCGACCGCGGCGCTGCTGCTCGCCACCGAGCTGATCGCGCCGCTTTACACCCCGCGCTACCTCACGATGTGCCTGCCCTTTGTGGCCCTCATCGTTGGTGCGGCGATCGCCGCGGTTCCGACCAAGCCGCTCGCGGCGCTCACCCTCGCGAGCCTCGTGCTGCTCGCCATCCCGTCGATCGTGGAACAGCGGCAGCCGGATGCGAAACAGGGATCCGCGTGGAAGGAGGTCGCCGCCCTCATCGAGGAGCAGCGCGCCGAGGACGGCCCGGGAACGACCGCGATCATCTACGGTCCGGTGCGGCACCACCCCCTCGCGACATCCCGGGTCATCGAGTACACCTACCCGGACGCCTTCGAGGGCACCGTCGACGTCACGATCGATACGCCGGCCGCCGAGACAGGCGAGCTGTGGGAGCCCCGCAACCGGCTCGACGAGTCGCTCGACCGGCTCGCCGGCGCAGACGTGGCCTACCTCGTCACGAGCGTCAAGCAGGACCGGCGGGGGTCCACGACCCAGACCCTCGCCATGATCGGCTGGAGCCCGACCGAGGAATGGAACCTCGGCGACACCAACGTGCTGCGGTTCGAGCGGGACTGAGTCCGCTGGGCCCCCGGGCCGGTCTCCTC
>JAJAZI010000181.1 GCA_026785785.1 Microbacteriaceae bacterium | reverse complement strand
TCTCAGCCCCGCGAAGGTGCCCGCCTGAGCTGCGGGAGCGGGCCATTAGTCTCCCGCATGAAGTCAGAGCACACGAGAAATGCCCGGATTCCTTGCGTCGCAAAGTATCCGGGCAGTTGTGACCCCAACGGGATTCGAACCCGTGTTACCGCCGTGAGAGGGCAGCGTACTAGGCCGCTATACGATGGGGCCGTAGTAGACAACTCAACGAGTATGCCATAACTCGGGGGGCTGCACCAACAAGTGCGTCCGGGCGCGTCAGGCGAGGATCGTCAGGGCGCCGGGCACGACCCGCAGGTCGAGCGGCAGCTCCCCCACCCGCTCCCCGTCGGCGTAGGCGACGACCCCGTCGGCGGCGATCCGCACCTGGGCGGCGCGGCGCACCCGCACGCGCGGGTCGCGGATGTGGGCGCCGGAGAACACCGAGGGGAAGATTCTCAGCAGCTGGCGCCGATTCACCGGGTCAAGCGTCACGACGTCGAACAGTCCGTCGTCGAGCTGCGCGTCGGGCGCCACCCGCATCCCGCCCCCGAACGACACGTTGTTGCCGACGGCGATGAGGATCGCGTCTTGGCTCGAGCGCACGCCGTCGAGCTCGATGCCGTAGCGGATCGGCGCGAGTGTCACGAGTTCCCGGAGAAGCGCGACGATGTAACGACTCTTGCCCTTGGGGTGGTGCATCCGGTTCGCGCGTTCATTGACCTTCGCGTCGAATCCGCCGGAGAGCACGCAGGCGAACCAGCGGATGCTGCCGTCGGCACGCGTGATGAGCCCCGCGTCGATCGCGCGCGGCGGCAGCTCGAGCGCGGCGACGAGCCGGTCGATGGCAGCCTCGGTGTCGTCGACGGGGATATCGAGCCCGCGCGCCATGTCATTCCCGGTGCCGGACGGCACAATGCCGAGGGGGATGCCGGTTTGCGCGATGAGGTTCACTCCGAAACCGACCATGCCGTCGCCACCCACGACGACCAGGGCGTCGGGGGGATCGGCGAGGGCCGCCGTCGTCACCTCGAGGAGCCGCGGGTAGTTGGCCTCGCTCAGGCTCGTGACCTCGTGTCCGCGGGCACGGAGGGCAGCGACGACGGCGGGGCCCACGCCGCCCTTCGACCCGAACGCGGCGGCCGGATTGATAGCGACGACGATTCTCTTCGGCGCCGTCTCCACGAGACCAACAGTAGGGGCGACGCGACCCCCTTCGACGCCGTCCGGCCCGAGCGTAGGATTTCGACATGAAGCTCACCAAACGCGAACACTCCTGCCTCGTGCTCGAACAGGCCGGCGAGACGCTCATCGTCGATCCCGGCTCGTTCACCCTGCCGCTCACCGACGCGCGCGACGTCGTCGCGATTGTGATCACGCACGAGCATCCCGACCACTGGACCCCGGAGCACCTCCGGCGCATCCTCGACGTCAATTCCGACGCGCGAATCTTCGGCCCGGCCGGCGTCGTGAAGGCCGCCGAGGAGTTCGACGTCACCGAGGTGAAGGCCGGCGACACGCAGGTGGTCGGTTCGTTCACCCTGCGCTTCTTCGGCGGCTCGCACGCGGAGATTCACCGGTCGATCCCGATCGTGGACAATGTCGGGGTGCTCGTGAACGACGCGCTGTATTACGCTGGCGACTCCTTCGTAATCCCCGAGAGCATTGCTGTCGGCACGCTCGCGGTTCCGGCTGGCGCGCCGTGGTTGAAGATCGGCGAGGTGATGGATTACGTCGACGCGGTGAAGCCCCGGCGCAGTTTTCCGGTTCACGAGATGGTGCTCTCGGTCGCGGGCAAGACGATGTCGAATGCGAGGATCGCGGCCGTCACCGAGCAGCACGGCGGCACGTTCGTCCCGCTGGAGCCTGGGGAGTCGATCGACCTGTAGCCGGCGGATGCCCGCGCAAAGGGGAGGCAGTCCGACGACGGCCTCCCCTTTTTCGTGCCTGCGCTACTTGATGTTGCGGTCGGCCTTGAACTCCATGTCGATGGAGCCTGAGCCCTTGCCCTTACCAGTGCCGTTGATCGCGGAGGTGGTCTCAGCGAACGTCAGCGCGGAGTGCGCGATGGCGTCGGCCATCTGCTCGAGCACCTCGACGTTGATGTTGGTGATGTCGTCGCACGCCGAGTGGTAGCACGCGTCGTACGCAGCACCCACGGTGCCGCCGAACAGCTCAGCCTCCTCAGCGGTCTTCAGACCTTCAGCCCCGGTGAACAGTCCACCGGCGGGAATGCCGTTGCTGATGAACCCGAAGTAGTCCGAGCGGCCGTCGAACTCCGACGGCACGGTCGCGAGTCCCTGCGAGGCGAAGTAGTTGAGGAACACCTTCTCCACGGCCGACGAGCCGTTGGGCCCGGTCGAACCGAACGCGGATCCGTCGCCGTCGTAGACGGAGCGGATGTAGTTCGGCGAGGCCACCATGTCGAAGTTGAGGTTGACGGCGTGGTCCTGGATGTCCTTCTTGCTGAGCTGCGCCACGTAATGCTCGGAGCCAACCAGACCGTCTTCCTCTCCGCCCCAGAAGGCGAAGCGAACCCGGTTGGTGGGCTCGTCGCCGGATTCGGCGAGCTGAATGGCGGTCTCGAGGATCGAGGCGATGCCAGACCCGTTGTCGTTGATGCCGGCGCCCTCAGCCACGGAGTCCATGTGCGCGCCCACGACGACAGTGCGGTCGGTGCGACCGGCCGAGTCGGCGAGCACGTTGAACGTGTCGATGGTCTCCAGCTCCGCGTCAACGGCAACCCGCATGGTCGGGCCGGCAAGCCCGGCAAGTTCCTCGCCGATGGCGAAGCTCGTGCCAACGGCGGGGATCTCCAGCTGCACGTCACCGAGCGTTCCGGCCACGACGCCGAGACGGTCGTCAGCGTTGCCCTGGTTGAACACGATGACGGCCGACGCTCCGGCGGCATCGGCGTTGAGGACCTTGTCCGCGAACGCGCACGTTCCGCGCTGAATGAGGGCGACGTTTCCCACGGGGAAGCCGGCGAAGTCGCTCGCCTCGCATCCGCTGGAGGACGCGCGGTCGCCCGCGAGGTTGATGTCCACCGCGGTGACGGCGGCGGTGACGTCGCCCGCACCCGAGTTGGTCATGACGTAGTACTCGTCGAGGTCCACGTAGGTGCGCGGTGACGGCGCGATCCGCTCGACAGCGGAACTCGTGACGACGAACTGGTCGTAGGAGAACGGCTGGCGCGACGTGGCGTATCCCGCTGCGGCCAGCTGCTGCTCGACGTACACGGCCGAGGCTTCGTAGCCGGAGGTGCCGGCGGCGCGGTTGCCGTCGTTTTGGTCGGCGATCAGTTGCAGCTCCTCGAGGTGCTCGAGGATCGCGTCGGCCGACACCGCCTCACGCAGAGCGCTCGTGTCGGTGCCGTTGTCGGCGTGGGCGGGGAGGCCGACGCTCACGACGAGTGCCAGGGCCGAGACGGCCGAGGTAACGAGCACGGCTCGCCGGGTTTTCCTATTCTGTTCCAAGGGATCTCCTATGATCACGGAATTTACTTCGACTCGAGCCGATCCGGCTCGAGGCCGTGGTGTCGACGCTATCCCCCGAACGGGGCAGAGCCAAGGATCACTCTAGTTAAGGTGCCGGGTTCGCCTCTGGCCTTGTCGCGGCCGCGAGCAGCTCGAGCACATGCTGATACTCGCGGCCGGTCGCGCGGGTCATGCCGAGCTCGCAGGTGCGGTTGCACGAGGCGTGGGCCTCGCTGCCCGCGTCGCGCACCTGCTGGGCCTGCACCCGCGTCGCCGACTCGGTGAGTTCCGGATGCAGCATCCCGCGGTCGCCCGCGAAGGCGCAGCACCCCCAGTCCTCGGGCACCCGCACGACCTCGGCGACCTCGGCGGCGACCTCGGCGAGTTGCCCGTTCGTGCCGAGCCGGGTGGAGGAGCAGGTCGGATGCAGGGAGAGCGACGCGATCCGATCGTGCGGCGGCAGCCCGGGCAGCACGCGCGTGGCGACGAACTCGACGGCGTCGACGATCGTCAGAGCGTGGCCTGCGGGCGTCGCGGCGATCGACTGGAGCAGGCCCTCGGTGCACGAGGACGCGTCGCAGACGACGGGCAGCTCTCCCCCGCGGGTCGCCGTGAGTAGGGCAGCGACCGTGCGCTCCTGCATCCGGGATCGGCCGTCGGCCAGTCCCTTCGACGACCACGGGGTGCCGCAGCAGAGCCCATCGATCTCGGTCGGCACGAGCAGGGCGATGCCAGCCCGCTCGCACAGCTCCTCGAAGCTCGCCTGGATGCCGGGGCTTCCGTCTGCGGGCCCGAACATCGTTCCCACACAGGCGGGCAGATAGACGGCATCCGGCACACCGGTCGGGGCCGGCCGGCGCCTCGACGCGCCACCGCGCGGGAGCTCGTCGGAGTACAGCGGCACGCGGTCTTTGCCGAGCACCGCGCGCGCCGCCGCGTTGGGCGCGGCGAGCAGGCCGATCGGCACGCGGTCGACGACGCTCAGCGCGGCCGCGGCGCCGCGGGTGACGACGCCCCAATGGGTGGCCGCCTGCGCCCACAGGGCCGTCTCGATGCGGTTGTTGTCCTGCTCGCGCAGCCGCTTGACGAGGCTGCCCGTGTTGATGAGCACCGGGCAGGCGGTCTGGCACATGCCGTCGACGGCACATGTCTGCACCGACTCGTAGACGGAGTCCTTCTCGAGCTCGGCGACGAGGGCGGAGTCGCCGTCGAGCTCGGCCTGCGCGATGGCCCGCCTCGTCACGATGCGCTGGCGCGGGGTGAGGGTCACGTTGCGGCTGGGGCACACCGGTTCGCAGTAGCCGCACTCGACACAGCTGTCGACCTCGGCCTCGACCGGCGGCGACGACTTGATCGAGGTCACGTGCGCGTGCGGGTCGTCGCTCAGCAGCACGCCGGGGTTCAGCAGGCCGCTGGGGTCGCACAGCGTCTTGATCTCGCGCATGACTTCGTAGAGCTCGTCGCCGTATTGGCGGCGCACGAACGGCGCCATGACGCGCCCGGTTCCGTGCTCGGCCTTGAGCGATCCGCCCGCGCCGAGCACGAGCTCGACGAGGTCCTCGGTGAAGGCGCCAAAGCGCGAGAGGGACTTCTCCCCCACAAACGTGTCGGTGAGCATGAAGTGCACGTTGCCATCTTTGGCGTGGCCGAAGATGACGCTGTTCTCGTAGGCGTAGCGGTCGAAGAGTCCGATCAGCGTCTCGCAGGTCCCGGCGAGCGCGGCGACGGGAACGACGACGTCCTCGAGGAGGGCGACGGTGCCCTGGGGCCTCGCCCCCGCGACGGTCGCGTAGAGGCCCTTGCGCAGGTGCCACAGCTCGGCCCGCGCCGCAGCATCCGTCGACAGCGCCGTCGCCGCGTCGAGCGGCAGCCGAGCGAGCAGGCTGCTGCCGGCGGTGGTGAACTGTTCGAGCTCGTCGGCGCTCTCGCCCTGGTACTCGAGCAGCAGCGCGGCATGCTTGTCGATGCACAGGTCCCGCAGTTGGGCGGGGGCGTCGGCGCCGGACTGCCCCACGCGCAGCGACAGCGCGTCCATGAGCTCGACGGTGGCGGCGCCCGTGTCGACGAGCGCGGGCAGCGCGCTGTTCGCGGCGAGGAGGTCGTCGAAGACGAGCAGCGCGGTGGCGGCGAACTTCTTCAGCGGAACAGTGCGGAACACGGCCTCCGCGACGAAACCGAGCGTGCCCTCACTGCCGACAACGAGGTGGGCGAGCGTGTCGACCGGGCGCTCGAAATCGAGGAACGAATTGAGGCCGTAGCCCATCGTGTTCTTCATCGAGAACTGGTGGCGGATGA
Organism: Microbacteriaceae bacterium; assembly: GCA_026785785.1. Lineage (GTDB taxonomy): Bacteria > Actinomycetota > Actinomycetes > Actinomycetales > Microbacteriaceae > Marisediminicola. The sequence goes on along the minus strand of JAJAZI010000181.1, from coordinate 6,079 downwards.
GCGCGACGGATGCCGGGTTCTGCCGCACCCGGGCGGCGAGCCGCACGAGACCGGCGTGCAGCACCGGCTCGAGGGCGCGCAGGCGGGCGTCGGCGTCGACCTCGGCGGTGTCGATGACGGTTCCGCTCGGCAGCACGATGAGCAGCGACTCGAGGGTCTGGTAGGCGTTGTCGACCGTGCCGCAGGCCATGCCGCTGGAGTTATTGGCGATCACCCCGCCGATGGTGCAGGCGATCTCGCTCGCTGGGTCCGGGCCGAACTTGCGGCCGAACCGCGCGAGCCTGGCATTGAGGGCTCGCACGGTGACGCCGGGCTGCACCCGCACCCGGGCGCCGCCGTCGAGCACCTCGACGCGGGTGAAGTTGCGGCGCACGTCGACGAGGATGCCGTCGGTGATGGCCTGCCCGGAGAGGCTCGTACCGCCCGAGCGGAAGGTGAGCGGTACGCCCTGCGCGGCGCTCGACCGCATCAGGCGGCCGACCTCCTCCGCATCCTCCGCGACCACGACCACCTGCGGGATGAGCAGGAAGTGCGAGGCGTCGTGGGCGAGGGCGTAGCGGTCGATCGCGCGAGACTTGACCCGGGTGGGGTCGGCCACGCTCGCGCGCAGGGCCGCGAGCACCGCGGCGGATACCGACTGAGCGCCGTTCGCCGGCTCCGCTGCCGCCGGCGCGGCCAAGGTCGTCACGGCACCATCCACCCGAGCACGGGGCCAGCCTGCAGCACGATGATGAGGGTGAGGAAGGCGAGCAGGCCGAGGCTCCAGCCGATGAGCTTGCGGAACAGCTCCCCCTCCGAGCCGACCATGCCCACCGCGGCGGCGGCGACGGCCAGGTTCTGAACGGAGAGCATCTTGCCGAGCACGCCGGCGGAGGAGTTCGCGGCGGCCATCAGCACCGGGTCGAGCCCGACCTGACGGGCCGCGGTAACCTGGAGCAGGCCGAAGAGCGAGTTGGAGGAGGTGTCCGATCCGGTCAGGGCGACACCGAACCAACCGATGACCGGCGAGAGCAGCACGAACAGGCCGCCGGTCGCGGCGAGCCCGAAGCCGAGGCTCGCGGTCTGGCCAGAGAGGTTCATGACGAATGAGAGGGCGAGCACGACGGTGACGGTGAGGATCGTCCACTTGAGCTGCAGGATCGTGTCGCGGTAGGCGCGGACCGCGTCGCGGAGGCCGACCCGGTACAGCGCCATCGTGATGATTCCCGAGAAAAGCAGCAGCGTTCCAGTGGCCTTGAGATGCTCGAGCTTGAACGTCATCGCGGGCGCCGGGGCGCCGCTCGCGTCAACGACATCGAGGCCGGGCCACTGGAAGACGGCCATGCCGACCTCGGCAAGCCAGGTCTTCACCGCGGGGATCTGGGCGACCGAGAAGACCGCCATGATCGCAAGGTAGGGCGCGAGGGCCATCCAGACCGATCGGGACCCGGTGCGCTGAGCGATGGGCAGGCCGGAGGTCGCGGTAGCCGTGACGACGGGCACGCCGGAGGTCGCGGTAGCCGTGGCGATCGCCACACCCCCGCCGATCGTCTCGGTGGTGCGCGGGGTGATGCCGCTGCGGACCCTCTCGGCGGCGGCGGCCTCGGCACTGGTCTGCACGACGACATCGCCGTCGACACCCAGCCCGACAATCTCCTTCGGCTGCCAGAAGCGCAGCATGACGAGCACGGCGGCGACGGTGGCGACCGCGGCGACGACGTCGGTGAGCTCGACCGCGAAGTAGTTGGAGGTGACGAACTGGGCGAGTCCGAAGATGAAACCGGCGACGAGCGCGACGGGCCAGGTCTGGCGCACCCCGCGCGTGCCGTCGACGACGAAGACGAGCACGAGGGGAATGAGGATGGCGACGAACGGCGTCTGTCGCCCGGCCATCGAGGCGAGGTCGTCGATCGGCAGTCCCGTGACGCCCGAAAGGGTGATGATCGGGGTGGCCATGGCGCCGAAGGCGACCGGCGCGGTGTTCGCGAGGAGCGAGACGACTGCGGCCCGGATGGGCTTCATGCCCGCGGCGAGCAGCATCGCGGCGGAGATGGCGACCGGCGCCCCGAACCCGGCGAGCGACTCGAGCAGCGCGCCGAAGCAGAACGCGACGAGGATCGAGAGGATGCGGAGGTCGGGCGAGAGCGCGCGGATCGCGCGGCCGAGAACCTCGAACCAGCCGGTGACGACCGTGAGCTTGTAGATCCAGAGGGCATTGACGAGGATCCAGAGGATCGGGAAGAGGCCGTAGAAGGCGCCCTCCGCGGTCGCGCTGAGAAGCTGCGTCACCGGCATCCGCCAGCCGAAGACGGCGAGCGCCATGGCGACCGCGAGGCTGACGAGGGCGGCGTAGGCGGCCTTCATCTTGAACACACCCAAAAGGATGAAGAGTACAGCGAGCGGCAACGCGGCGACGGCCGCGGAGACCGCCAGCGAGCCGAGAATCGGATCAAGAACCTGCTCGAACATAAGAACTCCGCACTGAGTGATGCACGGCTCCAACACCGCGGCTTGACTTGATTGTTATACAAGTACGCAATGCAGTCAAGCATTCTTAGCTATTTGCATGTCAAAATGGTGGTCTCGGGTCGAAAGGGAACCTCATGATCGTGCGGGTCGTCACCAAGTCCGCGGTCGAAGCGATCGGAGCCGATCTGCGGATGCGCCTCTTCTCGGGCGATCTGAGGCCGGGTGGGCTGCTCACCGAATCGGACGTCGCCGCGACGTACGAGGTCGCCCGGCCGACGGCGAAGGCGGCGATCGAAAAGCTCGTCGCCGAGGGGCTCCTCGTGCGCGGCGCCAACAAGTCGGCACGCGTTCCGGCGCTCGGCCCCGCCGACGTGCGCGACATCTACCGCTCCCGCGCCTACCTCGAGAGCGAGGTGCTGAGGCGCCTCGCCAGCGTGCGCGCCGTTCCGGATGGCGCGGCGCAGGCCAACGCCGACATCGCCCTGGCCGCCGGCTCCCCCGTCGGCATCGTGGAGCCGGACATGCGGTTCCACATGTGCCTCGTCGACGCGCTGGACAGCCCGCGCACGAGTCGAATGTATCGCTCCCTCGTCTCCGAGGTGCGCCTGTGCATGAGCCAGGTGCAGGGGCTTGAACTCCTCCCGGCCGGGCTGATCCACGATGAGCACGCCCGCCTGCTCGAGCTCATCGCGGCCGGCGACGGCGAGGCGGCCGTCGCCCTGCTAGGGGAGCACCTCGGGCGAGCCAGGGAGCGGCTCGCGGAGGCGGTCGGCGGCGTCGCCGGCCCCGAGGCTGCTCTCTAGGAGTCTCGGCGCCTACTTGGGCGCCCCTGATCGCGAGTGACGTCGTCGCCAAAGTCGGAATCCGGCTGCGGCATCCTTCCGCGCAGGCGAGCACTCCCCGTGGCTCCGGCCTCCACACTCCGCCATGGCGGTCGATTCCGACTTTGGCGACGGGTGGCCCGCCCTATTTGGGTGACGGAACCCCTCCCGGCATCCGGGTCGCATAGAGCGAGGTCGCGAGCAGCAGCCCGGCCCCGACGGCAAAGGCCACCGGGTAGGAGACGGTGTCGGCAAGCAGGCCGGCCACGAGCGGGCCGATGATGGCGCCGAGGTCGGCGAACATCGAGAACACGGCGACGGGCCTGCCGCCGCCCGGACCGGATGCGTCGCCGACGGCCGCCGCGGGAGCGGTGCCCATGAACGCCGCCGCGACCCCATAGAGGCAGAGCAGCACGGTGAGTACCCAGATGTTCGGCGAGAACGGCACGGCGAGGATCGTGGCGGCCGCCACCGCGAACGCCCCGATGATCGCCGGGCGGCGGCCGACGCTGTCGACAAAGCGCGCCGCCGGGGCGAGCGCGAGCGTCTGGGCGACCGCGGCGCAGGCGAACGCGATTCCCGTGTAGACCGTCGGCTCGCGGAGCACCTCCACGACGAGCAGCGGGATGAGGGCGCCGCGCACGCCGAACGAGGTCCAGCCCTGGGAGAAGTTGGCGAGGCAGGCGGCCCGGAACCGGGTGTCGCGCACGACGGTGGCGAACGGCACGCGCGGCACGGCCCCGCCGGCGGCATCCGTGTGCTCCCGCACCCGCGGCGAGAGCATCACGAACCCGACGAGGCCGGCGACCGCGAGCGTGCCGGCGTAGAAGAAGAACGGGGCGGTGAGCGAGATCGTCGCGAGCAGGCCGCCGAGCGCGGGACCGGCCATGCCGCCGATCAGGAACCCGCCCTGGTAGAAGCCGATCGAGCGGGCGCGCAGCGAGGGGACGGCCCCGAGCAGCAGTGTCATCGCCGAGACGCTGAACATCGCGGAGCCGACGCCGCCCGCGCCGCGCAGGAGCAGCAGCTGCGGGTAGTCCTGGGCGATGCCGACAAGGCCGCTCGAGACGGCGACAATGCCGATGCCGATCGTGAGGATCGTGCGCTCGCCGCCCCAGTCGATCATCCGGCCGACGAACGGGCTCGCGACGAAGCGCATGAGCGCGAACGCCGAGATGATCGCGCCGACCTCGATGTAGCCGACGCCGAAGCTGCGCGCGTAGACCGGAAGCACGGGGATGACCACGCCGAACCCCACCATCACGAAGAACGCGATGACGCCGAGCACGTAGGCGTCACGGGAGAGGCGGGGCCGTGCCGCGGATGCTGGCGAGCTCGCCCTCCGGAATCGCGCGAACCTCATTGGTTCAGGGTACGTCGGACCGGAGGACCGGCCGACCGCTTCTGGCCGCGAGGAAGGCGCGAGTGTTTCCTTGTGTGACGACGGCAGGTGAGATCCGGGAGCCGAAAATCTACACTCCAATACAACACCCACGAGCCCACGCAACGAACGGAGGTCATGATGTCTAGTCTCAAACCGAAGGTGCAGAACCCGATGCTGTGCACCTCTACGGACGGCGCGGCCTGCTCCGCCCACGGCGCGGGCCACGCGCTCTCGGCGATGCACGGCCGCCTCGCGTCGGCGACCCCGAGCAAGTGGCGCGATGGCATCGCAGGGTACCCGACCGTCGACGGCTGGATCCCGATCGAGCTGCTCGAGGCGGATGCAGCAGACAACCACACCGTCTGGGTCTGGAACCACGCGCCCGGCCTCGTCGCACCGGGTGAGCCCGTCGCCCTGCACTCGGTCTATAGCGCGCTCGCGGTCGGGCAGGCGCGTTTCAACGTACTCGTCGCCGCGTCACTCGGCTGAGCCGAGCGCCACTGAGCCGAGCGCCACCGAGCCGAGCGGCCCCGAGCCGAGCCGTGCGTCGAGCGGCCCCGAGCCGAGCGGCCCCGGCTGAGGCCGCTCGCGCCGGGGACTCAGCTCCCGGCCATCGACCCCATCATGGAGTCCATCATCTTCTGGCAGGCCATCGCGCACTGACGGCAGGCTTCGGCGCACATGCGGCAGTCGTCGCTCATAGCGGCGTGGGTCGTGCACTCCTCGGCGCACGCGCCGCACATCGCGATTGTGGCCTGAAGCATGGCCATCATGCTCTCCTTGTGCATGCCGTTGGGGCGCATCATCATGCGCATCATCGTGTTGGTCATGTCGGCGGTGTTGGCGCAGCGGCCCATGCAGGTGGCCATCGACTCGCCGGTCATCGAGTTGGAGCACATCGTGCACGCCTGCTCACAGGCCGAACACGCCTCCATACACTCCTGCATCATCGCCATGTCCATGCCCATCATTGACATGTCCTTTTCGTGCATCTGCATCATCTGCATCGCTGAGTTCATCATTGATCGATCTCCAGACGCGGACCGTGTCGAGCACCCGTCGATACCGGCGCTTCCTGCGACACCCCGCTATGCCGGAATGCTACGCCCGCGGTCTGGACGCTGTCAGCACCCCGGTCACAGTTGCGGCAGCGTCGGTAGTGCGTTGGCCAACACACCGAACGCCGCTGCAGGGACGCCGATGACGGCAGGGAAGACGGCGGTCCCTCGGCAGTGACCGAGTAATGGCCGAGACTCGTCGTTCTCACGCAGGCTCCTCGGGCCCGAGTCGGAATAACATCGGAAAGCCACCCGACTCAAGGAGACACCGTGCTGAAACTGGGCCTCAAAGCATCCGCCGAGCAATTCGCCCCCCGCGAGCTGGTCGAACTCGGCGTCCTGGCCGAGCAGCACGGCCTCGACAGTGT
>JAJAZI010000180.1 GCA_026785785.1 Microbacteriaceae bacterium | reverse complement strand
GCTTCGGGTCGTTGATGAACTTCTTCATGGTTGGTCTCCGCGTCGTTGATGAGGTGTGTTTGTCGGTCAGGTGGTCGGGCGGTTCAGCACTGGGGGATGCTCCCTCCAGTCGGAGGCGAGCTTCTCGGCGAGCACCGCGACGGCGATCGCGCCAGCATCCGGAGATCCGATGCTTCGATCGCCGCTGTAGCTCGCTCGCCCGCGCAGCGCCTTCATCGAGCTGGTCGCTTCGGCAGCCTCGCGCGCGGCGACGGCGGTCGCGTCGAGCGCGTCCTGAACGGATGCCCCGGAGGACAGCGCGCGATCCAGCGCGTCGACCGCGGGAACCAAGGCGTCCAGCAGCGTCTTGTCGCCGACATCCGAGTTGCCCCGCTTCTTGATGCCGTCGATGCCCTCCCGCAGTGCAGCGACGACCTCGGCATTAGACGCCTCATCGATCCCCTTGAGCTTCATCCCGGTCTTCATGAACGCAGTGCCCCAGATAGGACCCGAGGTGCCGCCGATGCGGCTGGTGATCGCGACCGCGATCTTGAGCAGAAACGTCCCGGCATCGGTGCGGTCGAAGCCGTCCCAGTCGGCGAGCACACCCTCGAATCCGCGCGCGAGTGAGTAGCCGAAGTCGCCGTCGCCGACGACAGAGTCAAGGTCGCCAAAATACTTCTCGTTGTCGACGGCGGTCTGCGCGATGGTTCGGACGACGAATTCCGAGGTGTCGAGGGCGGTGGTCATGGGCGCTCCAAGGGCGGGGTGGCGAGCAGGGCGACGACGTGATCGAGGTCGAGGGTGCGGTCGGGGGTGACCCCGGCCGGGGCATCCAGCACGGTGAGGGGGTCGTTGGGATCGCCGAGAGAGCTCACGACGAGCGATGCTCCGGAGAAGTCCTCGTCGTGCGTGTAGCTGCTGACGGTGATAATCGTGCGGATTCCTGCGGCGAGGGCGGCCCGGAGTCCGTTCGAGCTGTCCTCCACCACGACGGCGTCGGCCGCGCTCACGCCGAGGCGCTCGAGGGCGAGCAGATAGATGTCGGGAGCCGGCTTCTTCGCAGCGACGACGTCGCCGGCGAACACCGCGAACTCCGCAGCGCGCTCGGCCCCGACCGCATGCTCGAGGACTGCCTTCACCGCGGCCTCGGCCGAGGTCGACGCCACCGCGAGGGCGAAGCCGGCCGCGGAGGCCTCTCCGACGAGTCTCGCGATTCCGGGCCGCGCGGGCAGGGCTCCGGATGCGACGAGCCCCGTGTAGATCGCCGTCTTGCGCCGATGCCACTCGGCCACCAACTCCCGTTGACCGTCGGCATCCGACGGAAGACGGTTCGCGGCAACGAACTCGGGCGTGAGCAGCGAGGCCATCCGCTCCTTGCCGCCCCCGATCAGCACCTTCTCGGCGTAGTCGTCATCCGTCCACCGCACAGGAACTCCGACCTCGGCGAAAGTCTGATTGAAGGCGGGAAGGTGGCCGTATCTCTCGGTGTCGGCGAGGACGCCATCGCAGTCGAACAGGAGGGCGGGCACGCTCAGCGACCCTTGCCGGCGCTGCCGAACGTCGTCGCGAGCGACACCGTGAGGGCGCGCACATCCGCGGAGACCTCACGGAACAGCGTGGGGGGATCCCACTTCCCACTCTCCTCCGACACCTTCAGACTCGCGAGGGTCGACTGCATGTAGGTCATCTTCAGCGAGGTCGAGATATTCACCTTCGAGCACCCACGGGCGATCAGATCGCGGAACTGCTCATCCGACATCCCGCTCCCGCCGTGCAGCGCGATCGGAATCGGGTGTGCCGCGACGATGTCGCTCACGCGCTGGAAGTCGAGAATTGGAGCCTGCGTGTAGACGCCGTGCGCATTGCCGATCGCGGGAGCGAAGACATCCACTCCGGTGCGACTGATGAAATCGAGCACGACCTGGAGGGACTGACGCTGCGATTCCTGATCCGATCCGACGCCGTCTTCGACCCCAGTGATCGACTCGATCTCGCCTTCCACCTGAGCGCCGTACTCGCGAGCCTCGGCGACGACCTCGATCGTCTGCCGGAGGTTCTCCTCGACCGGAAGCTCCGAGGCGTCGAAGAGCACGGAATTCCATCCTGCTCGGAGGCATTCGGTGATCACTTCACGGTTCGGGCAGTGGTCGAGATGGAGCGTGACGGGCACATCAATGCCCCGGGTCATACTTTCCCACATCGCGAAGAAGACGGACGATCTGATCGAACGCACGGTCTTCACCGAGGTCTGCACGATGACCGGCGATCCCGCCTCGGACGCGCCAGCGAGGACACCCTCGAGCGTCAGGTCGTTGAAGACGTTGATCGCCGGGACCCCGTATCGGCCCGCGGTGGCCGCGTCGAGAATATCCTTCAGTGCGACGACGGCCATGTCTTCCTTCCTGGCTGCGGACACCCTCGGGGAGTGTTCCCCGAGACTTCGACCGCTCTCCCGACGTTACGTTGCGGCCTGCCGAACGAGCTATCGGGGATTTCCCCACCTCGTGCGCGGGTTTCCCTACCCTGCGATTCGCTCAAACGCGGGTGGAGGCGATGGCAGCCAGGATGGTGCGGTTACGCGCACCGGTCTTGCGAAGAATCGAGCCGACGTGCTTCTCGACAGTCTTGACGGCGATCCCGAGATCCCCGGCGATCTGCTTGTCCTGCCAGCCCTGTTCCACGAGTGCGCGCACCTCCCGCTCACGCGGGGTGAGCGGCGAGTCCGCCTCGGGCGACCGCCACCCGCCGAGTGTGTTCACGAGATCGCCCGACACCAGCACATCGCCATTCACCGCGGAGAGCACGGCGCGGCCGAGCGAGACCGCGTCCACCGTCCTGTCGACGAAACCCCTGGCTCCCGCTTGGGCCGCTTCGCGCACGAGCTCGTCGTCGCGCGATCCGACGAGGAGGATGACGGCGGTCCGCGGGTTGGCTTCGGTGATCGCGGTCACGAGGCCGGCGCCTGAGAAACCCGGTGAATGCAGGTCCGCGAGCACGACATCCGGGTGCAGCAGAGCGACCGCGTCGGCTGAACGAGCCGCGTCTCCGATCTCGCCAACGACCTGCACCCCGGGTTCCGCGTTGGCGAGCAGCCCGACCAGGCCCGCTCGGATCACCGGTTGATCGTGGATCACGAGAACCCGCCACCGCCGCACCAGCTCGTCGTCGGTGGTCGGCACCGCGTAGGGCAGGTCGGCCCTCACTCGTGTTCCCCAGCCGGGAGTCGAGTCGATCTGAATAGTGCCGCCGACCTGTTGGGCTCGCGACAGCAGGCCTCCGAGCCCCAGGCCATGGCCCGCCGCGGCCCGCGCCCCGGCGTCGAAACCACGACCGTCGTCTTCGACGATGAGAGACACCCCGGCTGACCCATAGACGAGGCCGACACGGATGCTGCCCGCTCCCGCGTGCGCCGCTGCATTGCCGACCGCCTCCTGCACGATCCGGAAGAGCTGCTGCTCGACATCCGGGCTGATCGCAGCACGCTCGCCCATGACGAGCAGCTGGGTGCGCGCGTCGCTCGTGGCCGTCGCCCAGTCCAGCTCGAGGCCGATTGCCTCTTCGAGCGAGTGCCGGTCGAGAAGCGACGGGCCGAGTCCCTGCACTGCGCGGTCGGTCTCATCGAGCGCAGCGACTGCGGCGGCCCTGGCCTCGTCGAGGCTCGCGGCGACGTCTCCGCCCAGCCGCGCGGTCTTCCGCGCACCGTCGAGGTGCAGCAGCACCGTGGCGACACTGCGGCCGACGGCATCGTGCACATCGCGCATCGACCTCTCACGCTCTGCGGCAATCGTGATGGACGCCGCGCGCTCGGTCGCCGCCGTGTGCAGTCGTGAGTTCGCAATCGCCACCGCGGCGTGTGTGGCGAACAATTCGAGAAGCTTGGCATCGGTCTCGTCGAACACGCGCGCATCATGCTCGGCGAACACCACGCACACGCCGATGAGCGTCGATCGGATCCGGATCGGAACTCCGATCACCGGATGCCCGTACCGCTCGTCATCCGCACGGATGTGCCCGCCGGGCACATCCGAGTAGTGCGCGAATGTGACGGGGCCGCCAGCGCGAACGACGGCGCCGGTCACTCCTTCGTCGAGTGGGAAGTTCTCGCCCGAGCGGCATCCGACCCCGAGGTCGACATCTTTGCGATAAACCTTCGCTCGTTCGTCGATCGTGCAGATCGAGCCGCTCGTGCATCCGAGCAGCTCCACGGCGTTCGTGAGGATCCGTTCGAGCAGAGGCTGAAGGCGAAACTCGCCGGCGAGATCTCCCGCGAGATCGGCGAGTGTGGCGAGCTGCTCGAGAATGCGATCGCCGTCGAGCGGATCCACACGGGCCGTGTGATTTTCTCCGCGGTTCTCGCGAGCGGTCACGACCATGGGCTTGCCTCCCTGTCGCGCGGCGGTGCACGACGAGTTCCATCATGCGTCAGCCGCATGCGACGCGCGAGTCCTGTGGCGTTTACACGGCATACGTCAACAGTGCGCAGGGCCCGTGCCCCTGCGTGTCAGGGTTGGGCGTTGGCCACATCTTGGATTCCAGCAGTCGTCGCAACTCTCTGATCT
>JAJAZI010000179.1 GCA_026785785.1 Microbacteriaceae bacterium | reverse complement strand
GGTCCGGCGTCTGGTCCGGCGCTTCGGGTGACGCGGATACCGAGGGCGACGGCGACACCGCCGACCGCCACTCCCCCGTCGCAGAGAGGAAGTCGGACTGGCACGCCGACACGCCGAAGGACACGGAGGCAGCCGTGAGGATGGCGACGATTCCGCGGGCCGCCCGGCGTGTCACTCGATCGTGCATCCCACCAATCCTAACGAGGGAGTCCGCGTACTTGCAGCCCACTTGTATGAGGTGTAAATTTGCAGTCTTTGCAAAGTTTTGTGTCCAACGTCGCCGGCGGCTTGCATGAGAATAACTTACCAACGCATCCAGAACGAGGTTCCATGTCACGCGTCGACTCCAAGGCCAAGTCCAGAACCCGAAAGAACGCCGTCGCCGATCCCGGCACGGTGATGACCCACCGCCAGATCCTGTTCGTCATCTTCGGCCTCATGGCCGGGATGTTCCTCTCGGCACTCGACCAGACCGTCGTCGGCACGTCGATGCGCACGATCGGCGACGACCTCGACGGCCTGAGCCTGCAGGCCTGGGTCACGACGTCCTACCTGATCGTGGCGACGATCAGCACGCCGATCTACGGCAAGCTCAGCGACATCTTCGGACGTCGACCGCTGTTCATCATCGCAATCACGATCTTCCTGCTGGGATCGCTTCTCGCCGGCTTCTCGACGAGCATGTACGAGCTCGCGATTTTCCGCGCGATCCAGGGACTCGGCGCCGGCGGACTGATGGCGCTGCCGCTCACGATCATGGGCGACATGCTCGCGCCGCGCGAGCGCGCCAAGTACCAGGGCTACTTCCTCGCCGTCTTCGGTATCTCGAGCGTCATCGGACCGCTGATCGGCGGCTTCTTCGCCGGCAGGCCCGAGATCCTGTTCGTGGCCGGCTGGCGCTGGGTGTTCCTGATCAACCTGCCGATCGGCATCATGGCTCTCGCGATCGTGCTGCGCTTCCTGCACGTTCCGCACTCCAAGCGCCCGGCGCGCATCGACTGGTGGGGCGCGGCGACGGTCATCCTCGCCGCCGTCCCGCTTCTGCTCGTCGCCGAACAGGGCCGCGAGTGGGGCTGGGTTTCCGGCATCGCGATCGCCTGCTACGTCATCGGCGGGCTCGGCATCGCCAGCTTCATCCTCGCCGAGAAACTCATGGGCGACGACGCGCTCATCCCGCTCAAGCTGTTCTCCTCGCCGACCTTCTCGATGGCGACCGTGCTCGGCGTGCTCGTCGGCTTCGGCATGTTCGGCGCCATGATGACCGTTCCGCTCTACCTGCAGCTCGTGAACGGGGCCACCCCGACCCAGAGCGGGTTCCTGATGTTGCCGATGATCCTCGGCCTCATGGTCTCGTCGATCGTCAGCGGCCAGCTCATCAGCCGCACAGGCAAGTACAAGCCATTCCCGATCTTCGGCACCGCCTTCATGTCCGCCGGATTCCTTTGGTTCACGTTCGCGACCTACGACAAGCCCGTGTGGTTCATGATGGTCGGGATGCTGCTCGTGGGCCTCGGGCTCGGCCAGCTCATGCAGACCCTCACGATCGCGAGCCAGAATGCCGTCGGCCCGAGAGACATCGGCGTGGCGACCTCGTCGTCGACGTTCTTCCGCCAGATCGGTGGCACCCTCGGCACCGCCGTCATCTTCTCGGTGCTCTTCACGCGCATCCCCGAGGTGCTCCGGGACATCTTCGCCAGCACGGCGACCCAGCAGAGCCTCGCTGCGGTCGCGAGCCAGCCCGCGGTGCGGGCGGACCCTGCCAATGCACGGATCCTGGAGCTGCTGGCCGACCCTTCCAAAATCGGCTCAGCGCTCGACGGCGACACGTCGTTCCTGAACACGGCCGACGCGCGCCTCGCGGCACCATTTCTCGAGGGCTTCGCGACGGCATCCGTTTCGGTGTTCTGGGTCAGCCTCGCGGTCGTGCTCGTCGCGTTCGTGCTGAGCTTCTTCCTCACGGCGACACCGCTGCGCGAGAAGTCTGCGCAGCAGGAGGTCGCGGAGGCGGATGCCGCTTTGCTCGCCCAGAAGGCGGCGAACGAGACCGGCGCCATGGTCGAGCCGTCCATGCCGACCTCCCGCGACCGGGACTGATCAGCCCGCCTCGCCCGGCGGCGACTTTCATAATTCAGGAGTCTGGTGGGTGGGGCATCCGGAAATCGGCCGACGCGTGCCGAAACCTGGCGAAATGAGTCGTCCAGCGGCGAATCGCCGCGTTTGCATCGGCCTCGCCGTCCCGACAGATCTGTCCACTCCTGAATGATGAAAGTCGCCGGATGACATCAATTTGGGAGCGCTCTCAAAAAGGCTTGACAGAGGGTGGGATCCCTGCGGTAGTGTGGCCACCGATCGCTTGGGAGCGCTCCCACGACTGAGAAATAGGAGCGCTCCCAAGATCTCCCTATCCCCACGCACACAAAGGAGTGACCGTGAGCACATCACGACGCACAACCGCTGCAGTAGCCATCGCCGGCGCGGCCGCATTCGCACTACTCGCAGCGGGCTGCAGCAGCGCCGCACCCGGCGGTGACGAAGAGGTGACCGAGCTCACGCTCGCAACCTTCAACGACTTCGGCTATACCGACGAGATGCTCGCCGAGTACACCGAGCTCACCGGCATCAAGATCGTGCACAACAAGGCCGCCACGTCCGGCGACGCCCGCACCAACTATTTCACCAAGCTCGGCGCCGGCTCCGGCCTCGCCGACGTCGAAGCGGTCGAGGTCGACTGGTTCGCCGAGCTGCTCCAGTACTCCGACAAGCTCTACGACCTCTCGAACGACGAGGTCGCCGACCGCTGGGTGCAGTGGAAGACCGACGCAGCCACCGGCTCTGACGGCCGCCTCATCGCCTACGGAACCGACATCGGCCCGCAGGCAATCTGCTACCGCTCCGACCTCTTCGCCGAGGCTGGCCTGCCCACCGACCGCGAGGAAGTCGCCGCCATGATCGACGGCGACTGGGCCACCTACTTCGCCGCCGGCGAAGAGTTCGTCGCGAACAGCGACGCCGCCTGGTTCGACTCGAGCGGTGCGATCCTCCAAGGCATCCTGAACCAGGAGGAGGAGACCCTCGAGGCCACCGACGGCGAGATCATAGCGACGACCAACCCCGTCGTCGAAGACGCCTACACCACCGTGCTCGACGCGAGCCCGGAGCTTTCCGCGCACCTCTCGCAGTGGAGCGACGACTGGTCGGCCGGATTCGCCAACGGCGCGTTCGCGACGATGCTCTGCCCGAGCTGGATTCTCGGCGTGATCGAGGGCAACGCTCCCGAGGTCGAGGGCTGGGACGTCGCGAACGTCTTCCCGAACGGCGGCGGCAACTGGGGCGGGTCGTACCTGACCGTTCCCGCCCAGGGCGAGAAGGCCGAAGCCGCGAAGGCCTTCGCCGACTGGCTGACCGACCCCGAGCAGCAGCTCAAGTCCTTCGTCAGCACCGGCAACTTCCCGAGCCAGAAGAGCCTGTACGAGGCCGAGGAACTGCTCAGCGTGACTCGTCCCTACTTCAACGAGGCGCCGACCGGCGAGATCTTCTCCGAGCGTTCGGCCGCGATCTCCGTCGCACCGTTCAAGAGCGTGAACTACTTCCCGGTCATGGACGCCCTGCAGAACGCGATCACCCGCGTCGATGTCGACAAGACCCAGGATGCGGACGCGTCGTGGGACCAGTTCGTGACTGACGTCGAAGCGATCGGCTAACACCCCCTCGATGGGCCGGGTCGCGATTCGCCGCGGCCCGGCCCATTCCCCCGACTTCCACCCCTCATACCGCGAGGAGCAGTAATGACAACGCAGTCGCTAGCCGAGGATCGAGAGATCCGGCGCATCACGTTCAGCCACAAGCTGAACCGCTGGGACGTGAAGATCTCGCCGTACCTCTACATCTCCCCGTTCTTCATCCTCTTCATCCTCACCGGCCTGTTCCCGCTGCTCTACACCGCCTACGTCTCGGTCTACGACTGGCACATCATCGGCGGCCAGGGCGACTTCGCCGGCGCCGGCAACTTTGAGTGGGTTCTCGCCCAAGACAAGTTCTGGGTCGCCCTCCGTAATAGCTTCAGCATCTTCCTGATCTCGGCGATTCCGCAGGTCATCCTCGCGCTGATCATTGCGGCGATCCTCGACCAGAACCTCCGCGCCAAGACCTTCTGGCGCATGGGCGTTCTCGTCCCCTACGTCGTCGCTCCCGTCGCCGTCGCCCTCATCTTCAGCAACATGTTCGGCGACCAGTACGGTCTCGTGAACAACGCCCTCGGCCGCATCGGCGTCGACCCGGTCGGCTGGCACTCGCAGGTCGTCCCCAGCCACTTCGCGATTGCGACGATGGTGAACTTCCGCTGGACCGGGTACAACGCGCTCATCTTCCTCGCCGCCATGCAGGCCGTGCCGCGCGATTACTACGAAGCGGCCATGCTCGACGGCGCAGGCCGCGTCCGGCAGTTCTTCTCGATCACCATCCCCTCCCTGCGCCCGACGCTGATCTTCGTGATCATCACCTCGACCATCGGCGGACTGCAGATCTTCGACGAGCCGCGCATGTACGACACGACGGGAGCCGGCGGCGCGAGCAGCCAGTGGCTCACGATCACGATGTACATCTACAACCTGGGGTTCGGTCCCGCCGGAGGCGGCCAGTTCGGCCGCGCCGCCGCCGCCGCCTGGTTGCTCTTCCTCATCATCATCGTCGTGGGGCTCATCAACCTCGCGGCCACCCGCACCATCGCGACGAGCGGAAGCAGGAGCAGCAAATGACCGCCACAACCGAGCGTCCCGCTCCCCTCACCCCCGCCCGCCCGCCAGCGCCGGCCTACAAGACCAGCCGGCGCGCACGGCGCCGCGCCAAGGCGATCGCGACCAACAAGCCGTCCACTCTCGGCTATGTGTTTCTCGTCGTGGTCATCCTCGCGTCGCTCTTCCCGCTCTACTGGTCGTTCCTCATCGGAAGCGGCGACTCGTCGACCATCAACCGGCAGGACGTCGACTGGATGCCGGGCGGCAACTTCCTCAGCAATGCCGCGAAGGTCGTGAACGACCCCAGCGTCAACTTCTGGAAGGCGCTCACCAACAGCATCATCGTCTCGACGGTCGTCTCCGCGTCGGTCGTCTTCTTCTCGACCCTCGCCGGCTACGCGTTCGCGAAGCTCAAGTTCCGCGGCAGCAAGGGACTGCTGGTCTTCGTGATCGCGACGATGGCCGTTCCGACCCAGCTCGGCATCGTGCCGCTGTTCATCGCCATGTCGCAGTGGCTGGGCCTGAGCGGCAACATCCTTGCGGTCATCCTGCCCGCCCTCGTGTCGGCATTCGGGGTGTTCTGGATGACGCAGTACCTCAGCCAGACGCTGCCGGATGAGCTCATCGAAGCCGCCAGAGTCGACGGCGCGAGCATGATCCGCACCTTTTGGCACGTCGGCGTGCCGGCAGCCCGCCCCGCCGCCGCGATGCTCGCCCTGTTCATCTTCATCGCGACGTGGACGAACTTCTTCTGGCCGTTCATCATTCTCGACAGCAACAACCCCACCCTCCCGGTGGCGCTGTCGCTGCTGCAGAACAACTTCTTCATCGACTACTCGATCGTGCTGGCTGGGGTGCTGCTATCGACCATCCCGCTGCTGATCCTCTTCGTGGTCGCGGGCAAGCAGCTCGTCTCCGGAATCATGCAGGGAGCGGTCAAGGGATGACTCAGCTATCCAACCTCACGCGGCAGGTCGAGACGCGGACGTTCCCGCCGGCCTTCCTGTTCGGCGCGGCGACCGCGGCGTACCAGATCGAGGGGGCGGCGCACGAAGACGGCCGCACCGACTCGATCTGGGACGCCTTCTCCCGCGTACCGGGAGCGGTCGTCGGCGCGGAGAACGGCGACGTCGCGTGCGACCACTATCACCGGTACGCGCAGGATGTGGCGATGATGGCCGATCTCGGCCTGCAGACCTACCGCTTTTCGACGTCGTGGTCGCGGGTGCGGCCCGACGGCGGCGCCGTCAACGCGAAGGGCCTCGCGTTCTACTCGCGGCTCGTTGACGAGCTGCTCGAGAAGAACATCAAGCCCTGGCTCACCCTCTACCACTGGGATCTTCCCCAGGCTCTCGAGGAGAAGGGCGGCTGGGCTAACCGCGACACCGCCTACCTCTTCGCGGAGTACGCCGCCTCCGTGCACGATGTGCTCGGCGACCGGGTCGACTCGTGGACGACTCTCAACGAACCGTGGTGTTCCTCGTTCCTGAGCTATATCGCGGGCGAGCACGCACCGGGCCGGCAGGATCCCGCCGCAGGCCTCGCGGCCGCCCATCACCTGCTTCTCGGCCACGGCCTCGCGGCGCAGGAGCTCCGCTCGCGCGACTCGAGTCTCGGGCTGGGCATCACGCTCAACCTCACCGTCGCCGACCCGGTGAATCCCGACGATGCCGGCGACCTGGATGCGGCCCGCCGCATCGATGGCCAGTTCAACCGCTTCTTCCTCGATCCTCTCTTTCGTGGCTCCTACCCGGTCGACGTGCTCGAGGATGTCGCGGGCTTCGGTTTCGAGGGTGTCGTGCAGCCCGGTGACCTGGGGATCATCTCCACGCCGATCGACGTCCTCGGAGTGAACTATTACCACGGTGAATCGGTGAGTGCGCATCCGGGACCGCTGGGGGAGAGGGCGGCGGCGCCGTCCGAGCGCCCGAAGCGCTCACCGTTCCCCGCCGCGGATGGCGTCTTCTGGCATCCGCGCGGCCTGCCCGTGACCGCGATGGACTGGGAGGTGCAGCCGGAGGGCCTGACCCGCCTGCTGGGGCGGGTGCACCGCGAGTACACGGGGCCGACCGGAACGGGCATTTACGTAACCGAGAACGGCGCGGCCTACGACGACATCGTGTCCGACGACGGCAGCGTGCACGATGCTGACCGAGTTGTGTTCCTCCGCGACCACCTTGCGGCGATTTTGGATGCGATCGACGACGGCGTGCCCGTCGGCGGCTACTTCTACTGGTCGCTCATGGACAACTTTGAGTGGGCCTGGGGCTACGAGAAGCGATTCGGAATCGTGAGGGTCGACTACGACACGCAACTGCGCACGCTCAAAGACAGCGCGCTCGAGTACGGCGCCATCATTCGAGACCGACGGCTGAACTAGAATTTCTTCATGATTGCTGCCCATCAGGCGACCCGTCGCGCCGCACCGACCCTCGAGGCCGTTGCGAGCGCGGCGGGCGTGTCGCGCTCCACCGTGTCGCGCGTCGTGAACGGTTCGACCCAGGTGCGCCCGGACGTGGTGGATGCCGTCAACGCGGCCATCGCCCGCCTCGACTACGTTCCGAACCGCGCCGCCCGATCGCTCGCGAGCCGGCAGACGATGGCCATCGCGCTCATCGTGCCCGAGGAGGCTGCGCGATTCTTCGGAGACCCGTTCTTCGCGGCGATCGTGCACGGCATTACCCGCGGGCTCGAGTCGAGTGACTACGTTCTGAACCTTCAACTCGCGAGCCGCACGTCCACATCGCCCAAGACGAAGAAATACCTGCTCGGCGGCAACGTCGACGGGGCGATCGTCGTCTCGCACCACTCCGACGTCGAGTTCTTCTCCGAGCTCGACGCGACGATTCCGGTCGTTTTCGGCGGCCGGCCGTTCCACCCCGAGCAGCACAGCAACTACTTCGTCGACGTCGACAACGCCGCAGGCGCTGCGCTGGCCACCGAGTACCTTCTCGAAAAGGGGCGCAGTCGGATCGGGACGATCTCCGGTCCCGTCGACATGCAGGCCGCTAACGACCGCACCACCGGCTGGGTCAGCGCCCTTAACGGTGCCGGGCTGCCCGCCGACCTCATCGCGTACGGTGACTTCACGATGGCCAGCGGGGCAAGCGCCATGCGCGAACTCCTCGATCGCGACCCGAACCTCGACGCCGTCTTCGTTGCGAGCGACCTTATGGCCATGGGGGCCATTTCGGTGCTCCGCGAACGGGGCATCTCGGTGCCTGAACAGGTCAGTCTCGTCGGCTTCGACGACAGCCCCGCCGCGACGAGCACGGACCCGCAGCTCACGACGGTGCACCAGCCGTCGACCGAGATGGGGCTGAGGATGGCGCACAACCTCCTCGCACTCCTGGCCGGCGAAGAGGTCGAGCGTCAGAGCATCCTGCCGACACGGCTCGTCGTGCGCGACTCGGCTTAGCCGCGCGCCGCCCCGAGGTACCGCTCGGGCAGAGCCGCTCGGAAGGCCCCCGCCGCCTCGGCTGCCGTCGCGTGCGCCGCCACGAAGCCGTCGGGGCGCACGAGGTAGAACATGCCCGCCCGGAGCCGTGACGTCGAGGGCGCCGGGAAGGCGTGCACCGGCACGCCCAGTTGCTCGGAGAGCCGGTCGACCGTGCTCGGGTTCACCGAGCCCTAGGCGTGCACTTGCCAGGTCGCCCTGCGGAGCACGGCGAAGTTGTCGTCCGACCAGGGCAGCTGCCGGCCCACCGTCACCCCTCGCCGGCCGCGCGCCCGGTCCTTCTCGCTCATCCAGTAGTGGATGCGCACCTGCGACACGTACTCGAACAGCCGCAGCGCTCCCCCGAACCTCGGCAGGAGCCTCACCGCGATCGGGCCGACCAGCGGAATGACGCCGCGCCGGACGACCGAGGCGATCCACCTCTCCGAGGTGACCGCCGCGAACACCCGATCGGTGGTCGCCACCAGACGGCGGGCCACCGGCCGGCGCTCCGCCTCGTACCGCTCGAGGGAGGCATCCGGCGCCCGGCCCGCGAACACGTCGCCGAGCGCCAGCGCTAGGTTATGTGCATCCTGCAGTCCCGTGTTCATACCCTGCCCGCCGACGGGCGAATGAACGTGGGCGGCATCCCCCGCGAGGAAGATGGGGCCTCGGCGGAACTCGGCCGCAACGCGGTGGTGCACCCGGTAGGTCGAGAACCAGCGGGTGCTGCTCCAGCCCACCCCATAGACCAGAGCGAGCCGGGTCCGGACCACCTCCTCGGCGACCGCGTCGTCGGGCATGCGCAGAATGCCGAGCACGCGGTGATTCTCCCCCTTCCCCATCGGGAAGCTCAGCAGCATGTCGTGTGGCGCCGGGCGGATGTTCACCGCGCGAGGCGCGAGGCCAGTCACGCCGACGGCATCGCAGACGTAGAAGAGGTGCTCATTCGTGGCACCCTCGAACGGGATGCCGGTGAGCCAGCGCACCGCCGAGTTGGTGCCGTCGGCTCCGACGCAGTACCGGGCGCGCACGGTCGTGGTGGCCTGCGGCCCCTGCACCAACGCTGTGACGCTGTGACGCGCCAGAACAGATCGCCGCCCGTCCCGGAATCCATGTCGACGGCGTCGGGTTCGAGTCGTTCGAGATCGAGCCGTTCGAGGCCGAGCCGTTCGAGATCGAGCCGTTCGAGTGCGTGCCGTTCGAGGTCGAGCCGTTCGAGTGCGTGCCCCCAGAGCACGTCGCCTCCCAGCCGGCAGAGGTTGTCGTAGAGGATCTGTTCATTGCGGCTCTGCTCGAGCACAAAGAGGCTCGAGTACGGGGTCGCGCCCGCCCCAATCTCCCCGATGGGGATGCGCCCGAACACGCGCGTGCCGAATCCGGGGGCGATCGAGCGCACCGGTACGGTCTGCTCAAGCACCTCCGCGGCGATGCCGAGCTGGTCGTAGATCTCCATGCTGCGCGCCTGCACGACGAGGGCCCGCGATTCCCTGGTCGGACCCGCCTTCCCGTCAACGACGACGACGCCGACGCCGACGCGGGCAAGCCAGTTGGCGAGCATGAGGCCGGTCGGCCCGGCACCCACCACGAGGACGTCGGTGATCAGGTCGTCCGCTGCCTGCTCGGGGTTCGGCTGCTGCGCATCGACTGGTGTTGCGTCGTTCACGGGGCACCTCCGCAGGTTCGACCAGCGGGCGATGCGACCGCGTTACTCCGCGGATACGCGTGCGGTCGAGGGTGTGTGGAGCGCGGGTCGAGGGTGTGTGGAGCGCGGGTCGAGGGTTCGGTCAGGCGACGGCGTAGAGCATCACGACGGCCGCCGCGAGCATGGCCAGCACAGAGTGGATCGCAGCATGGACGCCTCCCCGCGACGGACGTGCACGGTCGCCGCGACGACCTGAAAGACCACGAGCGCAGTGGCAGCAACAGCCGTGAGCGCCGGCGCGATGCCGGTCACGAGGGGGAGGATCACATCGAGCGCGCCGATTGCCGTCACCTGCTGGGCGCAGAAGTCCCCGACCCACCCCATCTGGGGAGCGAGCTTCTCCTTTGGGCGCAGCGACTTCGTGCTCTCGGCCACGAGGTAGATTCCGGTGACCAGTACCGCAGCGATCCACCGGGCGATGGTCTTGAATGGTTCTTCCACGTGTCTTTATAG
Source organism: Microbacteriaceae bacterium (assembly GCA_026785785.1). Classification (GTDB taxonomy): domain Bacteria; phylum Actinomycetota; class Actinomycetes; order Actinomycetales; family Microbacteriaceae; genus Marisediminicola. The sequence continues at coordinate 388 of JAJAZI010000179.1, read as the reverse complement.
TCCCTCGGCATGGGGCAGATATCGGTGGTCGGGCCTCGACTGCGGGCATGAGAGCGAGCCGATTCGCCGCGCGAAGGCGGCGATTTGAGGTGCGGTAGCCGCGATTCATCTTGTCCTCCCCAGGGTCGCCGCCGGCCTAGTTCTCCGCCGCTTTCGCGGGGTCGGCGGGAATGTCGGTGCGATGTCGGTGGTCGGGTGTTGGCTATGTTCATGGACGGAATCCGGGTGTCGGTGTTGGGCTCGTGGCTCGGCGCGCACGGCCCTGTTCGCGCTGTTCCGTTGGCGGTTCCAATGTCGGTGGTGGGGTGTTCACTGTGGGTATGAGCAGCTATCGGTGGACGGTGGAGGAGGCGGCGGATCTGGCCGAGTCGATGCTGCAGTTCAATAT